>UQUJ01000008.1 GCA_900544195.1 uncultured Alistipes sp.
AAAATGAAGATTTTTTCACCTCAAAGAACATTTCAAACAAGTCAAAACAGCTTCTTAGTAACATAAAAAAAAGCAGCCTCAGATTAAGAGAATATTTTCTTTTTTGAAGAAGGTGTGTGCCGGTGGCACAAGACTGATGAGAAAAGAGATTTAGACCGAAAAGATTCCTTAAGATGATGCAGGTTATTTTTTGAAGGTTGCTTAGTCGATGCTGAAGGCTTCGATCTCTTTGTTGAGGGTGTCGAGGATCTCGAGCTTGGTGTTCAGGAGGTCGTCGGAGATGTCAACCTTATAGTAGTGCGGGTTGATGAGGCGCCTCTCGGACGGGCTGAAGTGCGATAAGACGCTGTTGTAGAAGGCCTTCTTCTCTTGCAGGGTGTGGCTTTCGGCGCATCTCTCACCGTCCTTGATCACCTGATGCTGAAGTGGCCTCCAGGAATATTCACCGGACTGGAATATCTTGTACTTGTAGCGGTCCTGCTCGTCGTAGATGGTGAAGGTCTCGCCGGCCTCGATCCTTTGGGAGAGGGTGTCGCCGCGCAGGCAGGTCACGTCGGCCTTGTAGATCTCTCCGAGATCCGGATCTTTCTTTGTGATTCTGTACGTGATCTGGAATCCAGGGTTGATCAGCTTGATTCTGTCCTCGGAGCGTTTCAGAACCGGACGGCCGTCGATCTGTACGAGTTTGTAGACGTTGCCGAAGCATGGGGCGGCCTTGCTGGTGGCGATGGCGTCGCCGACTCCGTAGGAATCTATGCAGGCTCCCTGGCGCTCAAGATCCGAGATGAGATACTCATCAAGGGAATTGGTGGCGAAGATCTTGCAGCCAGTAAGTCCGTGGTTGTCAAGGATCCGGCGGACTTTGACGGAGAGGTAGGCGAGGTCGCCGCTGTCAAGGCGCACGCCGTAGCCGTTGGGATATTCATTGTCGATGCCGCACTCATTGAAGGAACGTATCGCGTTAAGAATGCCGCATTTAAGGGTGTCGTAGGTGTCGATGAGCAGGATAAGGTTCTCGCCTCGGTGGGTGTTGATGTAGTCAATGAATGCTTTGTGTTCGCCTTCGACCGTGCTGCCGTAGGACGTGACGAAACTGTGGGCCATCGTGCCGGTGGAAGGCACTCCGTTTAGGACTCCGGTCAGGATGTTCGAGGTGCTGGCGCAGCCGGCTATGATGGCGGCCTTCGCTCCGTAGGTGGCAGCCCACGGGCCGTGCGCCCTTCGGGAACCGAATTCGCTGACAGGACGGTTGGTGGCGCGGCAGACCCTTGAGGCCTTCGTGGCCACGGCCATCTGGTGGTTCATTATGCACAGGAGGGGAGTCTCCAGGATCTGCGCTTCGATCAGAGGCGCCTCCACCGTGATGATCGGCTGGTTCGGGAAGGCGATCTCGCCCTCGCGCATCGCATAGACGTTTCCTGTGAACCTCAAGGTTGACAGATACTTGCGGAATTCGGCATATTCATCGCCCGGAAGGAACTTCTCGTAGAATTCCGGTTCGGCCTTGCCGAGGTTTTGGATGCATTCGATAGCCTCCTCGACACCGCTCACGACCGCCCAGTTGTTGTTCTCCGGGGCTTTTCTGTAGAACATGTTGAAGACGGCTATGACATCCTTTCTTCCTGTCTCGTAGAAGGATTTGCCCATCGTGTACTGGTACTTGTCTGAACAGTAGGCGAAGTCTTTGACCTCGATTTTTGATTCCATATCTTAAGAAGTTTTGGCCGGAGCCGTTTTGCTGTTTGTTTGATTTGACATAGGGCTATTGGTTGCCTTGGCGGGTTCTGCCCTCTTCAAGAACCATGTTGAGAATCCGTTTGGCGGAGATGTCGTCTCCGGAAGTGACCAGTTCGATGTCTGGCTTTGATGTCGCTCCTACAGGTTCGGCGACTGAACATTCTCGCTGTTTTGTAGCCTCGGTGGCTGAGCTTGTCGAAGCCACGCTCCCTGCAAGCAGCCCCTCCTCTCTCATCACCTCGATCAGATGCCTTGCCACCGCCGGAGCGGGGTCAATGATCTGCACGTCAGGACCGGCGACCCGTTGGATGACATCCCGTAGGAACGGATAGTGCGTGCATCCCAGCACAATCCTGTCCGCGCCGGCGTCCAGCAGCGGTTGAAGACTTCTCCGCACCGTTTCCTCCGCCTGCGGCCCGTCCAGGATCCCGTTCTCCACCAACTCCACGAATCCTCGCCCCACATGCTCTACGATCTTCACATCATCCTCATAAATCCCTTTGGTTGTCAGGTATTTGATGCCTTTCAGCGTTCCGGCGGTAGCCAGGATCCCGATCACTCCGGTCTTTGAGCTGAGAGCGGCCGGCTTCACCGCAGGTTCCATCCCGATGAAGCGGACGGGATATTCATTTCTCAAGGTGGTGATCGCCGCCGCCGTGGCCGTGTTGCACGCCACCACGATGATTCGCGCTCCCCGCGAGAGGAGATATTCAGTGATCGCTCTGCATCGGCTTTGGATGAACTCCGGTGTCTTTTCCCCGTACGGGCAGTTGGCGTTGTCGGCGTAATAGACAAACCTTTCCTCTGGAAGAACCCGAAGGATCTCCCGCAGTACGGACAGCCCGCCCGAACCCGAATCGAAAATGCCGGTCATCGCAGAAAATTCAAATAATAAACTCAAATACTCAACTTTCGAAAGTAGGCAATCACCTGCTGTCAAATAAAGTAGGCAATCACCTGCTGTCAAATACAGTGTCTCACGTTCGGAGGTGATTGCCCACCCCGTAGGGCCTTTCACGTTACCCCCTCCCTATATCCATCCCCCCCCCCCCCCCCCCCGAGGGGAGGGGATGCGCTTTCACTGCAAGCAGTGAAGAGAAGAAGAATGGTGTTTCGAAAATGCGAAACTTGAGTCAAATATACAACAAAGAAACGAAAGAGAAAGAAAAATGAATATCTTTGTGAAATCACGTTCGCTGTTTGCGATGTGATTTGGAATAATCCGGAATAAACCATGAATATGAAGACAAAGAATATGTGTGGAGTCGCTGCTGTGCTGGTGGCGGCTGTGTTGGGGCTTGCGGGATGTGTGGGAACAAATGCTGACAGGATAGAGGCTGTTCCGAGTCCTGAAATTGCCAAGGCGGATCAGTATGCGATCGATGTGCTGGGAATGTATTACCTTTGGAACGAGGAGGTTGAAAAGGATCTTGCGAGGCTGGATCCAGACACTTGCAGGATGCCGATGGAAGTGGTCAGGAGCATTCGGTATCACGAGGGAGGCAAGGAAGTGGACAGGTGGACTGTTCTGACTGATGACCTCAAGTCGTTCCGGAACTCTGTCCAGGGGTTGGGACTTACTTACGGTTACGATCTTCAGGCCGGAAGAATCAGCAACAAGCCTGGTGAATATTTCCTTGTGGTGAGTTATGTCAGCAACGGCGGGCCGGCCAAGAAAGCCGGGCTCAAACGAGGTGACGTCATCATCACCCTTGACGGAAAGGCCATAACAACGGACAACATCCATGACGCGTTTGGCTCACGTTCCATCGAACTTGGGGTGACATGTCTTGAAGGGGATCATATTGGTGATGATGTCACGAATGTGAGCTTGAGTGCCGTGGACATGTACGAGGATCCGATTCTGGTGACAAAGACATTTGATGTCTCCGGAAAGAAGGTCGGCTATCTGGCTTATACCGGATTCGACCTCAAGTCATCACAGGCGCTTCCTGACGTGTTCAGAAACTTCAAATCCGAGAATATAGATGAGCTCGTCATCGACTTGAGGTACAATGGCGGAGGCTACGCTTTCACAGAGAACGTGCTTGCTTCGATGATCGCTCCGCAGGCTAACGTGTTGGCAGGTGATATATTCCAGACGGAAGTTTACAATTCAATCCTCGCGGATGCCTGGAAGAAGCAGGGCGAGGACACCAACACTTATTTTTCGACTGTCCATGAAATCAGTTCACAGAAGTTGAAGATTGATGTGTCCGACGCTAATTTGGGAATCGGCAAGGTTTACGCTATCGTGGCCGGTGGTACAGCCTCTGCCTCGGAGGGCCTTATCGTCGGGTTGAAGCCGTACATGGATGTGGTTCTTGTCGGGCGGCAGACCTACGGGAAGTACTGCGCCGGGATCATGCTTGCCCCGGGTGACTTCTACAACAGCAAGTACGATTATTCTTTGATCAAGGATTGGGGAATGTACGTGATGATCAGTAAGTTCGCTGACTGTAACGGCCGTAACGACTCGATTCCGGACGGCATACCTGTTGACATTCAGGCCGACGATGACCCGTTTGACGGCTGCCAGTTAGGAGACGAGAACGAGACTATGCTTCGCGCCGCCCTTCAGGCTGCGGGAAAGGTCTATCCGAAGGCTGCGTCTGTGACCCGTTCATATTCAAAGGGCATGGAACTCACTCCTTTGGAACACGGCGCTCCGAGAGGCCTCCTCATCAAGATGTGTATCCCTGAGCTGAGATAGATGTGTTTTTCTCACAGTCGCTTCGAAAATCCGTTTCATAAATCGCGTTTCACTTTTTATGTTTCGCTTTTTGTGTAACTTTGTAGGAACAAATTTAAAATGGAGAGCAGATGATATTAAAGGATCAGATAGAGGCTCTGCATCAGCGGTTGGAGACGTTGGGGAGGTGTCTTTGACATCCCCGGGAAACGTGGGCAGGTAGCCGCATTGCAGAAGAAGACGGAATCCCCGGACTTTTGGAACGACCCTAAGGCCGCCGAGGTGTTCATGAAGAACCTGAACGGCGTGAAGTCATGGGTGACAGGATTCGACAAGGCGTCCACCGAGGTGGATGACCTTGATGTTTTGTACGATTTCGCAAAGGAGAGTCTTGGCGGAAGCACGGACGAGACCGTCACCACGGCGGAGACACAGGAACTGGAAGAGTCATATTCAAAAGCCGTGGAGGACGTTGAGGCATTGGAACTCAGGAATATGCTTGGTGCGGAGGGGGATAACCTCGGCGCCGTGCTGACGATCAATTCCGGCGCGGGCGGCACCGAAGCGAACGACTGGAGTTCGATGCTGATGAGAATGTACCTCCGCTGGGGCGAGAGGAACGGCTACAAAGTGACCGTCACAGACCTTCTTGAGGGTGATGAGGCGGGAATAAAGTCGGCCACTATCCAGGTCGAGGGCGATTATGCCTATGGCTATCTCAAGGCCGAGAACGGAGTGCACAGGCTCGTGCGTCTTTCCCCGTTCAACGCTCAGGGCAAGCGCCAGACCACATTCTCGTCCGTTTTCGTCTATCCTTTGGTCGATGACACGATCAACATCGAGATAAACCCTTCGGACTTGGAATGGGACACGTTCCGTTCCGGTGGCCACGGCGGCCAGAACGTCAACAAGGTCGAGACCGGCGTGCGCGTGCGGCATATTCCTTCTGGAATAGTCGTGGAGAACACCGAGTCCCGTTTCCAGCAGGACAACAGGCAGAACGCTCTGCGCATCCTTCGGTCAAGGCTCTATGACCTTGAGTTGAAGAAGCGTCAGGAGAAACAGGCCGAGATCGAGGGTACGAAGAAGAAGATCGAGTGGGGCTCCCAGATCCGCTCCTACGTCCTGCATCCGTACAAGATGGTAAAGGACCTGCGGACGGGATATTCAACCGCCGACACCCAAGGTGTGCTGGACGGTGACCTGAATGAGTTCATGAAGCGCTACCTGATGCAGGAAGGTTCCGGCGGCGCGACGGCTCCGATTGAAGACATAGACTGATAATCACTAAAAATATTTCATTAATATGGCAGAATTCAAATATGCTCCGATGTTCCAGCTGGGACCGGACACAACCGAGTACTACAAGCTGACAGGCGAGGGTGTGTCCCTTGGTGAGTTCGAGGGTCATCCTATTCTCAAGGTGGCTCCTGAGGCTCTTACGATGCTTGCGAACGCCGCTTTCAGGGATGTGAATTTCCTTCTGCGACCGGCCCACAACCAGCAGGTCGCCAAGATCCTTAGCGATCCGGAGGCTTCCGACAATGACAAATACGTGGCTCTGCGCTTCCTGCGCAACGCCGAGGTGGCCGCGAAGGGCAAGCTGCCTTTCTGCCAGGACACCGGCACCGCCATCATCCACGGCGAGAAAGGCCAGCAGGTCTGGACCGGATTCGATGACGCCGAGGCTCTCTCAAAGGGCGTTTACAAGACCTACACCGAGGAGAACCTGCGCTACAGCCAGAACGCTCCTCTGGACATGTACAAGGAGGTCAACACGAAGTGCAACCTTCCGGCTCAGATCGACATCGAGGCCGAGGAGGGTATGGAATATAAGTTCCTCTGTGTCGTGAAGGGTGGCGGCTCGGCCAACAAGACCTACCTCTATCAGATGACCAAGGCGGTTCTCAATCCGGGTACTCTCGTGCCTTTCCTCGTGGAGAAGATGAAGACTCTCGGAACGGCTGCCTGTCCTCCATACCACATCGCATTCGTGATTGGTGGCACATCTGCTGAGAAGAACCTTCTGACAGTCAAGCTGGCTTCCACGCACTACTATGACGCTCTGCCGACGACCGGCGATGAGACCGGCCGCGCTTTCCGTGACGTGGAACTTGAGAAGCAGGTGCTTGAGGAGGCCTACAAGATCGGTCTCGGCGCGCAGTTCGGAGGAAAATATTTCGCCCACGACATCCGCATCGTACGTCTGCCTCGCCACGGCGCGAGCTGCCCGATCGGCCTTGGAGTAAGCTGCTCGGCCGACCGCAACATCAAGGCGAAGATCAACAAGGACGGTGTCTGGATCGAAAAGCTGGATGATAACCCTACACAGTGGATTCCTGAGTCCCTGCGTCAGGCCGGTGAGGGCGAAGGCGTGGTCGTTGACCTCGACAAGCCTATGAGCGAGATCTGCAAGCTTCTCAGCCAGTACCCTGTCTCCACGCGTCTTAGCCTTAACGGAACCATCATCGTGGCCCGTGACATCGCCCATGCCCGTCTGAAGGAAAGACTTGACAGAGGCGAGGATCTTCCGCAGTACTTCAAGGATCATCCTGTCTTCTACGCCGGCCCGGCCAAGACTCCGGAAGGAATGGCCTGCGGCTCAATGGGACCTACCACGGCCAACCGTATGGACCCTTACGTTGATCTCTTCCAGGATCACGGCGGCAGCATGATCATGATCGCCAAGGGCAACCGTACCCAGGTCGTCACCGATGCCTGCAAGAAGCACGGCGGATTCTATCTCGGCTCGATCGGCGGCCCTGCCGCTGTTCTCTCCTACGAGAGCATCAAGAGCATCGAGTGCGTGGAGTATCCAGACCTCGGAATGGAGGCCATCTGGAAGATCCGCGTCGAGAACTTCCCTGCCTTCATCCTTGTGGATGACAAGGGCAACGATTTCTTCAAGCAGTTAGGCTTATAACAATTTGAAAAGGAATCGCCGCATCATTGAAAAATATGCGGCGATTTTTTTCGGCTTCTTAGGAACATGAAAGTTGACAATCAAAGATTGCTTAAAGGATTACTTAAAATGATTTAGATGAAGAATGTTCTTACTATAGTGCTTATGGTTGCGTTGCCATTTCTCGTGGCAGCGCAGCCGCGGTCTTCTATGAGGCTCGATTGGGCCTCGACCGGCTCACATTGTGTCATCGGCGGTGTCCCTTCTTTGGAGTACCAGAAGAAGGCCTTCAATCATTCTGCCTGGCGGGGCGAGAAAGTGTTCGCGCAGGCAGTGATTTCATCGGATGCCGAGTTGAAGGACGTGACCGTTGCCGTCTCTGATCTCCGCAGCGGAAAATCCGTGATCGGTTCCGGGAATATTACCGTTCAGTTCGTCTCCTTCGTGGTCTCTGATCTGCTTGACACGACCAAGTTCGGCCAGTGCTCTTCGCGCGAGGACAAATCCAAATGGGGAGAGGTGCTTGTCGCTGACGTGCTTGATCTCAAGGAATCTATGAATATTCCGACGGGAAGAAAGCAGCCAGTATGGATGACGGTCAATGTGCCATCCGACGCGAAACCAGGAAAGTACACTGGTAGAATGTCCGTGTCTTCAAGCAACGCAAAGGCTCGCAGCCTTCCTGTGGAGCTTGTTGTCTCCGACCATGTTCTGCCTCCGGCTCACGATTGGGCGTTCCATCTGGATCTGTGGCAGAATCCATATTCGGTTGCACGCTATGCGGGTGTTCCTCTTTGGAGCGAGGCTCATTTCGAGGCGATGCGTCCGGTGATGAGGATGCTCGCCGAAGCCGGCCAGAAATCCGTCACCGCTACCATCATGAACCGTCCGTGGAATGGCCAGACAGAGGATGCCTTCGGCTCGATGGTGACCAAGATCCGCCGCATAGACGGCAGTTGGCTCTACGACTACACAATCTTCGACCGTTGGGTGGAGTTCATGTTCTCCCTCGGAATAGACCGGCAGATCAACTGCTACTCAATGATTCCGTGGGCGTTGGAGTTCGATTACTACGACCAGGCGACATCTTCGCCGACGACCTTCCAGGCCGCTCCCGGAAGTGAGGAGTACAATGAATATTGGGGATCGTTCATCGCTGACTTCTCCCGTCATCTCAAGGCGAAGGGCTGGTTCGAGAAGACCATGATCGCGATGGATGAGCGTCCGATGGAGTCGATGCAGGCGGTGCTTTCCTTGATCAGGAGGACTGAGCCAGACTTCAAGATTTCATTGGCCGGAAACTATCACGAGCCGATCAACTTTGGGATTGCTGATTTCAGTGAGGGTTTCGCTCCGAAGAAAGAGTTTCCGGAATCAGCAAAGGCCAAGAGAAAGGAACTCGGTCTGACCACGACATTCTACACCTGCTGCGCGGAGGCTCATCCGAACATGTTCGTGATCTCAGACCCTGACGAGGCCGCATGGCTCGGCTGGTTCGCCCAGGCCGAGAACTATGACGGCTACCTCCGCTGGGCCTACAACAGCTGGACTATGGATCCTCTTGCCGATGCCCGTTTCCGCACCTGGCCTGCCGGGGACTGCTTTGTGGTTTATCCTGGAGGCCGCGGCAGCGTCCGCTTCTCCAAACTCGTCGAAGGCATTCAGGACTTCGAGAAGATCCGCATCCTCAAAGAACAGTGGCGGAAAGAAGACGATGATTCCAAACTCAGTCACTTGGCCGAAATCCTAAAGTCTTTCTCTTCAGAGAAACTCCTCGAAGAAGGCCCTGCCAACGCGCTCACGGCCGCCAAGTCGTTCCTCGACGAGCAGTGATTATGAATGAATATTAATTTTGTCCGGAGAGAGTCCTTCCCTCCGGACAAAATTGCATTTTAGCGCCTTTCCTCCGGTAAAAGCCGACATTACCGGACAACCTTTCCCTTTTTCATACACAACTTGTCAAGCCTTCGAAAAACTATGAAGTTTGATCTCTTCCCACGTGACGAAGGTATTCTTGCCTTTTTTCGGGAAAGTTGCCGACTCGGTTTCACCAAGCGCAGTTTAGATGACTTTTGGGTTATCAGAAAGGTTGTTGGCTTTCATGACAGAGCGACACCTGAATATTCCTGGGTGATTATATCGTAAGTAGTTAATTGGCGGTATTTTCGAGGATGGATGTCTTTTAGAGGAAGGAGTGTGCCGGTGGCACATGACTGATGAGGAAAGACATATTGACCAAAAAGACAATCAAAGATTACCAAGTTATTTTTTTTAGGATTACATAACTTCCAAATTATAAATGACACGTCAGGAGCATGAATCCGAAATTAAAAATCATTATTTCATTTAATGGATTTTTTGTTATACTTTCGTGCGTTTATCGAAAGAGAACAGGATGAGAACAGAGGTCGAGCGGCTTGATGACAAATATTTTCTTGAAGGGTTGAAAAGGTCTGACACCAAGGCCTTTGAGGCCTTGTTCGATCTCTATTACGCCAACCTTGTGATGTTCTGCGGTAACTATGTCAAGGATATTCATAGGTGCGAGGATATCGTTTCAGGAGTCTTTGTCAACCTTTGGGAGAGGAGAGAGGGAATCATGATCAGCAAATCATTGAAAGCCTACTTGCTTAACGCGGTGAAAAACCGGGCTTTGAATGAGATTAGACATGACAAAGTGATATATGAGCATGCCCGCAACGTGTGCCGTGGCGATGTTCTGGAGGTTTATGATGTGGACGATTACATCCTTTACACAGACATGCGCAGGATTCTGGACAGGGCTGTGGACACTCTGCCGGAGAAGATAAGGGAATCCTATGTGATGTACAAGGACTGCGGGATGAAGTCATCGGAGATAGCCGAGAAGATGAATGTGACGCAAAGGACGATTGAACTGAGAATATGCAGGGCGCTTTCCATATTGAGAAAATGCCTTGAATGTATAATTTTGTTGCTGGTAATATCTTATGAATGAGAGTGTTCGTGAATACGAGGAACTGATGTCTCTTTATCTTGAGGGCAAGTGCACTTCGGAACAAGAGGCGCGGCTGGCGGCATGGGTCGGCGAACATCCTGACAATGCCCATGAATATCACCGCTTCAGAAATGTCTGGGAGGCTGAGCATCCAGCGTTCCGATTCGAGAGCATAGACGTGGGCAAGGTTAAGAGGCGGATTCTGGAGTCCGTCGGAGAGAACCAGAGGAAACATGGGATATTCATTGAATGGTGGAAGAATGTCGCCGCTGTCCTGTTGCTGCCGTTGTTGATTCTGGGAACGGTGCTTTCTTATGATAAATACTTCAGGAAATCTCCGGAACCGGAGTGGCAGGATTTTTCCGCCCCGTACGGCGTTTATGCGAACATTGTCCTTCCGGACAATTCGAAAGTCTGCCTTAATTCCGGCTCGACCTTGTCCTACCCTTCACGGTTTGCAGGAGGGAAACGCAGCGTGACGCTTGATGGCGAGGCATATTTTGAGGTGAGCTCAGACAAAGACCATCCGTTTTCTGTGAATGTCGGAGACATGGAAGTCACCGCGACGGGAACGGAATTCAATGTCGAGGCTTACTCCGGGACATCACAGAGGGTGACACTGGTGACCGGAAAGCTCGGGATCAGTGTGCCGGGAAAAAGTTACGCGCTGCCTCAGGGGTACCAGTTGCTCCGTGACGGAGACGGTGATGTGTCCTGCTTCCGTACTGACACTTTCAAATGGACATCTTGGCGGACGGGTACTTTGGCGTTCAGAGGCGACCCTCTGTCCTATGTGTTCGGAAGATTGTCGTCGCTGTACGATGTGAAGATTAAGGTGGTGGATGCGGAAGTTAATGATTATCAGATTCGTGCTACTTTCCGGAATGAGAAACTGGATGACATGATGTCGCTGATCGAACAGACGGCTCCGATCCGCTGCCAGCGCAGGGATTTTGATGACGACGGTGAATGCATAACAGAATATCTGATATATTCAAAATAAAATTTCGGTCTGTCGGTAATTGTGTGTCTTAATTAATGAAGCCCTTCTTTATTGGGACGGGTTGTTTTGAATTACATAATTAATACAGATCGTACATGAGAAAAATCTTTTCGGCGATTGCGGCCGTCCTGCTGCTGCCGCTTCTGTGTTTCACCCTGTCCGCTCAGGATGTGGGCATCACACTGCGTATGGACAACGCTCCTTTGGTCAAGGTTATTGACCGTGTCGAGCAATTGAGCGGTTATTCGTTCATTTACACAAACCAAGTCGTTGACGAGCATCGGGTTGTCAGCCTTGATGTCAGGAACGCAGACATCCTGACGGTTCTGGACAAACTGTTTTCGGGCACGGACATCCGCTACAGGATCGAGAAAAAGCAGATAGTCCTGGGCAAGGCCAGAACAGTGACATCATCTTCCGGCAAGAACGAATTCGGAAGCCGGCTGCTCAAGGGAGTTGTTACGGATTCAGGGACATCATTGCCGCTGGTGGGTGTGACGGTTTACATCAAAGGCACGGCCGTGGGTACAGTGACAGACGACAATGGCCGCTATTCTCTCACGGTGTCTGATGGCTCTGAGGTTGAATATAATTGCATGGGTTATGTTGTTGAGTCTCGCACCGTGGCACCAGGCGTGAATGAGATCAACGTCAGCCTGAAAGAGAACAGACAGACGCTTGACGAGACTGTGATTGTCGGATTCGCCACCCAGAAGAAAATCAATCTTACCGGAGCCGTGGGAACGATCAAGTCGGACGCGTTCGAGTCAATTCCTGTTCAGAATGCAGTGCAGGCCTTGCAGGGTAAGATTCCGGGGCTTCTGGTGACGGAAAATTCCGGACAGTTGAACAGCAGGGCCGGAATCCAGGTCAGAGGACTTGCGACGATAGGGGAAGGCTCCTACGCCAACACTCTGGTTCTGATCGATGGTCTGGAAGGTGACCTGTATTCGATCAACCAGCAGGACATAGAGGACATCTCTGTGCTTAAAGATGCCGCCGCGTCGTCAATCTATGGCTCCAGGGCTCCGTTCGGCGTGATTCTCGTCACCACTAAAAAAGGCAAGGAAGGGGAGTCCGTGGTGAACTACAACAACAGTTTCCGCTTTGTCTCTCCGTTGAATCTCCCGGAGGAGATGGACTCATATTCCTGGGCCACATTTTTCAATGACGCGGCACGCAATTCCGGTTATGGCCCTTGGATCGCGGATGAGACGATGGTGAGGATACGGAAATATATGGACGGGGAGATTTTCTACAACACCATCCCTATGACCAGCAATCCGACACGTTGGAACAGTGGTTATGACCAGGCTAACGACAACGTGAACTACTACGATGTGTTCTACAAGAAAGTGACTCATGAGCAGGAACATAATGTAAGCATGAGCGGTGGGAACAAGTGGCTGTCATGGTATGTGTCCGGGAATCTGCTTGATCAGGAGGGCAAGATGGCTCTCGGAGGGGACGGCATGAAGCGTTACAACCTTGCCGGGAAGTTCGACGCGAGGGTCTCGCCCAAGGCTTCGGTAAGTTTCATCTCGCGCTATACCCGTTCAGACTACCATCAGCCGGTCGTGATGACAGACGGATGGTTCTTTCAGGAAATCGGGCGCCAGTCATGGCCGATAGGGCCGCTGTACGATCCTAACGGCTTCCTGTATAATGACCACGCTCTCAGAATGCGTGACGGCGGACAGAGCCGCAACCAGAACTCGATTTTCTCTGAACAATTCAAGTTCACCTACACTCCTGTCAAAGGTTGGAACATCACCGGGGATTTCAACTACAGGAACACCACCGTGTTTTACAATGAATATGCATGGCCGGTGCATCAGATGGCTGTCGATGGAATTCATGCGGCGGGAGAGTGGTACAACAACTGGACCCAGGAGAGCGCGAGCCGGACAGACTACTATAATGTGAATGTCGTCACAGACTATGAGGTGACGATAGCCGACGCGCATTACCTGAAGGTTATGGCCGGCTTCCAGGCCGAGGACAACAACTACCGCAGCCTCTATGCCACGAAGCAGGGCATAGTCTCTCCGACCACGACATCGCTGGACACTGCGACCGGTTTCGGAATGGACGGAACCCCTGTTCCTCCGTCTGTTGGAGGCGGCTATTCAAGCTACAGCACCGCCGGAATATTCGGACGTCTTAACTACAATTACAGGGAACGTTATCTGCTTGAGGTCAATGCCCGTTACGATGGCAGCTCGCGTTTCCGCTCAAAGAACCGCTGGGGATTCTTCCCGTCTGTCTCAGTTGGCTGGAACATAGCCAACGAGAAGTTCATGGAGAATGTCAAAGGTATCGTCAATATGTTGAAAATAAGGGCCTCGTACGGTTCCCTCGGCAATCAGTACACCAACTCTGTCTATCCGACATACGCACCTATAGGCTACAGCTACAATTCCGGAACATGGCTGGTGAACGGGAACCGTACAAACCTCTCGTGGGCTCCTGGTCTGATAAGCGATTCCCTGAGCTGGGAGAGAATCACCTCCGGCAACATCGGTTTGGACTGGTCGTTCCTGGGCAATCGCCTTACCGGTTCGTTCGATGCTTTTGTCCGGGACACCAAGGACATGGTGGGGCCGTCCGAGGAGCTTCCGGTCATTCTGGGCACGGCGGTTCCTGTCAAGAACAACACGGATCTCAGGACCAAAGGCTTCGAGCTCGAGATCGCATGGAAGGATCACATCGGAAAGGATTTCGGCTACGGAGTCAGGTTCGTGCTGTCTGACTCTCAGGGCAGGATCACCACATATTCAAACCCTTCGGGTACATTGGACAAGTATTACGCCGGAAAGAAATGGGGCGAGATCTGGGGCTACGAGACCATAGGCATCGCCAGGACGCAGGAGGAGATGGACGCTCATCTTGAGAGCCTTCCGGAAGGCGGACAGAATTCAATCGGTGCGGACTGGGCGGCCGGAGACATCATGTATGCTGACCTCAACGGTGACGGAAAGGTGGACGCCGGCGCACGTACAATTAAGGATCACGGAGATCTCAAGGTGATCGGCAATGTCACGCCGCGCTTCAACTATGGTCTCGACCTGTCTTTCGATTTCAAAGGAATTGACTGCAGGATATTCCTGCAAGGAGTGGGCAAAAGGCAGTATTTCCAGAATTCCTACTATTTCTGGGGCGCATACAGAGGCGGTTGGTGGTCAATGGGAAACACGGTGCATAAGGATTACTTCCGCGATGACCCTGAAAACTACCTGGGTCTGAATGTGGACAGTTATTATCCGCGTCCACTATGGGGTACCTTCAAAAATCAGGAGACGCAGAGCCGCTATCTTCAGGACGCTTCGTACCTTCGCCTCAAGAATGTACAGTTGGGCTACACCCTCCCTTCAAAGTGGACCAAGGTGATCGGAATCGACAGGCTGCGCGTTTTTGCTTCCGGAGAAAACCTGCTGACATTCACCAAGATGAGCAAGATGTTCGATCCTGAGACCATAGGCTCTTCTATGGGGAATTCCTATCCTTTGTCCAGGACATATTCATTCGGAGTAAGTGTAACATTGTAATTACGGATCAAAATGAGAAAATTAATCATAAAACTTTCATCGGTCGTTTCCATGGCCTTGCTGTTGTCCTCTTGCGACGGTTTCCTTGACAAGCGGCCGGAGTCCATGCTGACCCCGGAGAACTACCTTACGACCGAGGCGAACCTAAGTTCGTACATTTATGGAATATACACGAACCAGTTCCCGACACACGGAGTCTATGAGTGGGGTACTTTCCAAAGCGACAACAACACGGACAACATGGCCTATGTCACTCCAAGCGACATTTTCGCTCCCGGGTACTGGCGTGTGAGTGAGTCCGGCGGTGAATATAATTCCTTCGGGCAGCTGTACCAGATAAACTACTTCCTGCAGGTTGTGACCAAACTGTACGGAGAGGGCAGGATTACCGGCAACGATGCGCTTATAAGGCAGTGTCTCGGCGAAGCGTATTTTTTCAGAGCCTGGGATCATTTCACCAAACTGAAGACATTCGGTGACTGCCCTATCGTGGACGAGGTCCTGCCTGATGACATGGATGTCCTGGTGGCAAAAAGCAAGCGCTATCCGCGCAACGAGGTATCCCGTTTCATTCTTTCAGACCTTGACAAGGCGATGGAACTGCTTATGGATGTTCCGGAAGGGGGAACCAACCGGATCAGCAAGGATTGCGCCCATCTGTTCAAATCCCGTGTCGCGCTTTATGAAGGGACCTGGCTTAAATATTTCAAAGGTACCGCATTTGTGCCTAACGGCCCGGACTGGCCGGGGGCGAGGAAGGATTACAACGCGAATTACCAGTATCCGTCCGGAGGAATCGACGAGGAGGTGGAATTCTTCCTTTCGGAGGCTATGAGGGAGTCAAAGATCGTTGCCGACAAATATCGTCTGACCTCAAACAACGGAAAGTTTCAGGGTTCCGCGTCGGAGCCTTCAAACTCATATTACGATATGTTTGCGGACACGGACATGTCGAAGTATCGTGAAGTCCTTCTATGGCGGAAATATGACCTGAATGTCGTGTCAAATGCCACCGGACAGTGGGGGGCTTCCAGCAACTGTGGCTACGGGACGACGAAAAGCATGATCGACGCATTCGTGATGGCCAACGGACTTCCTGTCTATGCCTCGGGCAGCGGCTATCCCGGCGACGAAGACTTGAAAAGGATAACCGAAGGGCGCGACACACGAGCCGTCCTGTTCGTTAAGAAGCCAGGAGACGCCAATCTTCACAGTGATCCGGCGGGTCCGGCGTCAAAGATCGAACCGTGGCCTGACATCACGGCCGGTGCGGAGAGCAACAGGTACACGACGGGCTACGCTCTCAGAAAAGGTTTGAACTTCGACGGTAGACAGACACTGCTCTGTACTGTCGGGAGCATAATTTTCCGCGCGGCCGAAGCTTATCTGAATTACATCGAGGCATGCTACGAGTCGACAGGTTCCATAGATGCGACGGCAGACTCCTATTGGAGGGCCATCCGTCGCAGGGCCGGAGTCAATGAGGACTACAATGTCACCATCGCCGCCACGGATATGAACATAGAGGCACTTGAGGATTGGGGTGCATATTCCGGAGGCAAGGTCGTTGACGCCACGTTGTTCAGCATCAGGCGCGAGCGTCGCTGCGAGTTCATGGCTGAGAACATGCGCAACGCGGACATCAGGCGCTGGCGCTCCATGGATCAGATGATCGACAGTCCGTATTGCGTTCTGGGTATGAACCTCTGGGGCAACAAGGATCTGTCCGAATTCGGAGACCTCAAGGAGAATGTGAACGTCTCTCCTCGTGATTTCAGCAAGTATCTCGCACCTTATCACATCATCTCGAACAACCACGTCTATGATGGCTATCGCTGGACAATGGCGCATTACCTGTCGCCTATCGCAATCCAGCATTTCCTCATAACGGGCGGCGGCAATGCGGAAAATTCCTCTCTTTATCAGAACCCGGGGTGGCCGCTTGTCGCGAACCAACCTCCAGTCAGTCTCTAATATAATGGTTTTATGAATATCAAATTGAATATCAAAGCATTCCTTATTGCTTCCACAGTCGCTTTGTCTCCATCCTGCTCCGGAACGCAGCCCTCCTCGGGTCCGGATGTGTCAGCGGATGTGCAGATCGTCCAGGTGGACGCCTTGCGTAAGATTTTTCTGGAAGACAGCCATTGGGATGAGGAGACAGAAGTCTGGAGTTATGCCAAAGGAGAGGTCGCGGAGTTCCAGTTTGTCGTCAGATGCGACTCTCCGGTTTCTGACCTGAAGGTGGAAACGGACGGCCTGATGTGCGGCTCGTCTGTCATAAAGCCGTTCAGGAAGGCCTTCGAGACCTATGTGGTGGCTGGCAAGCATCTGGAACCCGCCGGAAGCGCGGCGGTCTTCCCGGCCTCGGACAAGTATCCTGACTGTCTTAAAGAGGTCGCGTCAACCAAGGTCGCGGCCTCGGTCAACCAGCCTGTGTGGGTAAGCTTTTCGATTCCCAAGGATGCCTTGGCCGGAAGATACGAGGCTACACTCACGTTCTCCGGGAAGGTCGGTGACGGGACATTCTCCATTGAACGCAAGTTAGGGGCTGATGTCAGGAACGTGACTCTGGCCGAGCAGGAACTGCTTGTCTCCAATTGGCACAACCATCGTTTCCTGTCGTTGTTGAAGAACGGCAGCAATGTCCCGATGTTCTCGGACAGTTATTGGGAACTCCTCACAATCATGGCCCACACGATGAGGGACAGCGGACAGAATGTCTATTATCTGGACAAGTTGCTTGATTATGTGAAATGTGAACTGAAAGGAGACACCTGGACATTTGATTTCGCCAATTTTGACAAGGCCGTTGGTATATTCATGAAAGAGGGGAACCTGAAACGCATTGAAGGAGGACATATCGCGCATCGCCTTGGCGAGTGGGAATCGGCCTACGGTGTATACATCCCGAACAGAACCGATGTGGTGCCGCTGTCTTCCAGGGAGGCTGAGATATTCCTGCCCCAGTTCTCTTCCGCATTGGAGAAACATCTGCGGGAAAAAGGTTGGGCCGGGATATACCTTCAGCACATCGGTGACGAGCCGTGTGACGCCAACGCCTCCACTTATGTGGATGTGGCGCGGGTTTTCCGGCAGAATGCTCCGTCGCTCCGCATTCTGGACGCTGTCCACAGCCATGCCCTGGCCGATGTCGTGGACGTGTGGTGTCCGGAACTGGATTATTTCCATTCAGGCTACGAGTTCTATAAAGAGCGTCAGGCCGCGGGAGACGGGTTGTGGTTCTACACCTGTATGGCTCCGAGAGGGGAGTATGCCAACCGTTTTCTGGAACTTCCGCTGATCCACATGCGCATCCTCCATTGGCTCAATTACAAATACGGTGCGACAGGATACCTCCACTGGGGGTTCAACCAGGATTGGACGAAGACCGGACAAGGCATCGCCACGGACGGGTATTGTCCAGGAGGCGACACATACATCGTCTATCCGGCCTACAAGAAAGTCTACAGTTCAATCCGGCTTGAGTCGATGCGTGACGGAATCAATGATTACACATTGCTGACAATGCTCGGAAAGAAGAATCCTGACAAGGCCCGTGAGATAGTTGACGCTGTCGTCCTTGGAATGGATCGCTATAACCTTGGAATCCGCTTTTTCAGAGAAACGCGCGAGAAAATGCTTGAAGCGCTTGAACAATAATATTAATTGACATAAAACATGAACAACAGAATAATAATAGCTTTGCTGTGTGCCGCGTCGGTGCTTGGCGCATGCGACAAGAACCTGACCGCCGAATTGACACTTGACACGGAAATATTCACCGTGCCGGCCGAAGGAGGCCATTTCCGGCTGGGTGTCACCGCTTCTTCGGCCACTAAGTCCCACGTCGAATATTCCGGCGAAACCGAGGATTGGATTCATCTTCTGCCTTCCGTACTCAAAGGGAACGGCATACTCGAAGTCAACGTGGATTCCTACGACTATGTCCTTTCGGACAGAAGGGCTGTCATCAACGTTGTGATGGACGATATGGTCAAGACTGTGGAAGTCGTGCAGATGGCCAAGCCTGGGCTTACACTTGGTGTGAGACGTCTGATAGGATGCGATTCGGCGAATGAATATGCGGTTTCTGTCGCGAGCAGCGGCCGGTGGACCGCCAGTGTTTCCGAAGGTGCGGACTCTTGGATATCGTTTGTCAAAGGAGCCGGCGAACAGGGAGAAGGTGAGCTCGTTCTGTCTTTGTCTGCCGTTGAGTCCTACAGTACCAGACGTGATGCGGTCATAAAGGTTTCGGCCGGTTCTCTTTCAGAAGAGCTTTCTGTGTCACAGGGCTATGGCGTTTTGATCGGCGGAAAACTGTGGGCCAAGTGTGATGTGGGTGAGCCGAACAGATTCACGGCTTCTCCCGAGGTGAGAGGTCTGCTTTATCAGTACGACAAGAAGATCGGATTCCCGAGCATACAGAACGATATGACCACCCCTGCAGGCTTTGAGACCACGGCCTATGCCGGAGGAGACACTTGGAGTGACGCTAACAACCCTTGCCCGGCCGGATGGCGTGTTCCGACGGCTGCCGAGGCGGAGGCTTTGATCGGGACCAACAATGACGAGCCAAAGAAGTTCAAGTGGGGCTGGTGGTATGCCGAGCAGGGAGCCTATGTCGGAACCGTGGACGCAGCCTCGGCCGGGCCGGAGGATCCAAAGGGCTGCATATTCCTTCCGATGAGCGGCTACAGGGATTGGCAGGACGGGTACGAGAAGTACTGGGCCTCGACTTTCATCCAGACCGTGACACGCCCAGGCCATAATTGGGGACGTGTCTACTATCAGGTTCACTGGGATAACCAGATGTACAAGTTCAATCAGGAGAACAACGCGGCTTTCCCGGTTCGCTGCGTCGCGGACATGAATTAATGACAGGTGCCTTTATGAGAAATATTCTTACACTTTTGTTTTTGACTTTTGCGCTCTCGGCAGGAGCGGAGTCCAAGGCGGTGCTGAATCTGCGATGGGCTTCCACGGGCTCGCATTGTGTCGAAGGCGGAGGCGAGTCGCTGGAGTTTCAGGACAAGGCCTTTGAGTATTCCGTGTGGAGAGGGGAGAGAGCCTATGCTCAGGCGGTTGTCTCATCCTCGGAGGATTTGTCAGAAGTCTCTCTGTCAGTCAGTGATTTACGGAATGGGAAAAAATCCATTCCGGCGGAGAACATCACGCTTCAGTTCGTGAGTTTTGTCACTTCTGACCTGTTGGACACAACGAGGTTCTCGCAATGCGGTTACCGTGAGGACAAGACAAAATGGGGCGAGGTACAGGTCGCCGACATCCTTGACATAAAGGAATATGCCGGCGTCCCGGCCGGAAGGATGCAGCCGGTCTGGGTCACTGTGTCTGTCCCTGAAGATGCGAAGCCAGGCAAATATTCCGGCAAACTGACAGTGACCGCCGCCAACGCCAAGGCGAGGAGTCTCCCGATAGAGATCCGTGTGGCGGATCATGTCCTGCCTCCTGTCCGCGACTGGACTTTCCATTTGGATCTTTGGCAGAATCCTTATGCGGTGGCGCGGCTTGAGAGCGTCCCGCTATGGAGCGAGGAGCATTTTGAAGCGATGAGGCCTGTGATGTCTTTGCTCGCCGACGCCGGCCAGAAATCTGTCACGGCCACACTGATAAACCGTCCTTGGAACGGCCAGACGTATGATGCGTTCGGGTCGATGGTGACCAAAGTACGCCGCATTGATGGAACCTGGCTTTTTGACTACACGATCTTCGACCGATGGGTGGAATTCATGTTCTCGTTGGGAATAGACCGCCAGATCAACTGCTACTCCATGATTCCTTGGGCAATGGAGTTTGATTTCTACAATCAGGCCACAGGCTTGAACGATTGTGTTCGGACAGTTGCCGGGAGTCCTGAATATGAGGAGTATTGGGGGCGTTTCATCAAGGATTTCGCCGGGCATCTTCGTGAGAAAGGATGGTTTGAGAAGACCATGATTGCGATGGATGAGCGCCCGCTGGACGCAATGAAAGCGGTTCTTGCGGTGGTGCGCAAGTACGAGCCGGATTTCAAGGTGTCGCTTGCGGGCAACTATCACGAACCTGTGATCTTCGACATCGCGGATTTCAGCGAGGCATTCGTGTTCAAGAAAGAATTTCCGGAGGACGTTAAGCTTCAGAGAAAGGAACTTGGACTGTTGACAACATTCTACACATGCTGCGGAGAGGCTCATCCGAATACCTTTGTGATTTCTGATCCGGATGAGTCCACGTGGCTTGGTTGGTTCGCTGTGGCCGAGAACTACGACGGCTACCTCCGCTGGGCCTACAACAGCTGGCCGGAGGCTCCTCTGACCGATGTCCGCTTCCATTCCTGGCCGGCAGGGGACTGCTTCATCGTCTATCCTGGAGGCCGCGGCAGTGTCCATCTCGCCAAACTTACCGAGGGAATCCAGGACTACGAGAAGATTCATATTCTTAAAAAGGAATGGGAAAAAACAGGTGACGGGGAGTCACTTGGGCGCTTGGAGGAAGTCCTTGGTGAGTTCACCGCCGATAAGGTCCTGGCCGAAGGCGCGGGAAGGGCTGTCAAGGCCGCGAAGTCTTTTTTAAGTGAATATTAAACCTCTTGTTTATGAAAGGATTTATCTGCGCGCTCATGTCAGCGCTTGTGTGTATGACTGTCTCATGCTGTGATTCTGATTCTGCCGCACCTGTCCCTGATGTCATATTTGACACGGACATCGGTGGAGACATTGATGATGTCCTTGCCTTGCAGATGGTCATCAACTACCACAATGCCGGAAAGATCAATCTGGCGGCGGTGACCATCTCGAAAGACAATCGAAAGTCTATCCTGCTTGTGGACGGAATATGCCGTTTCAACGGAATTGACGGGATTGACATAGGCTTTGCCTCGAACGGAGTCGATCCGGATGAGTATTACTACCTTAATCCGGTGCTTGACGCAAGACGCAAGGACGGCTCTTCACTGATCAGCCCACTTGTGGACACCGCTTCAGTGGAAGATGGCTACAAGGTCATGAGACGCAAAC
Source organism: uncultured Alistipes sp. (assembly GCA_900544195.1). Classification (GTDB taxonomy): domain Bacteria; phylum Bacteroidota; class Bacteroidia; order Bacteroidales; family UBA932; genus Cryptobacteroides. The sequence goes on from UQUJ01000008.1 coordinate 21,876, forward strand.
TTGCCGAGTCGAAGGACGGAAATGCGATAATAATAACAGTAGGCTCTTTCTGCAATATGTCCAACCTGCTTCTTTCAGGCCCCGATGAGATCTCGCCTTTGAACGGGGTGGATCTGGTCGCCCGCAAGGTCGGCAAGGTCTGTGTCATGGGAGGGACATTTGATCCTGCGAATATGTTCCCGGAATGGAACATCAAAGGGGACATCCCTTCTTCGCAAAGGCTGTTCGACCTGTGTCCCGTGACAATGGTCGTGAGCGGATGGGAAGTCGGGAATGCGGTTCTCTATCCTGCGGAAAGTATAGAGAATGACTTCGGTGATGTGAATGAGAACCCTTTGACAGTGGCTTACACCCATTATGCAAAGATGCCGTTCTGCAGACCCACATGGGACCTTAGCTCTGTTTACGATGCTGTGACATCGGACAGGAATGCCTATGGAATCTCCGGACCGGGGAGTATCGTGGTTGATGAGCAGGGCATCACCCGTTTTACTCCAGACGCTAACGGTCGGCATTACTATCTGACGATTAGCCCAGGGCAGGTGGGCATGGCCCGACAAGCTCTTGTCGAATCTGTCGTTCCGAGACCATAGTTCCACTTGCTTTTCGTGGTCTGTAATGTCGAATGTGATTCCATTCCTTCATTTACTCGGGTTACATGCGTCTTTTCCGAAATATTTTGTGAATTAAGGGATTTTGCGTAAATTTGCAATCTGTTTTATGGTCGTGGAGCTCCAGAAGTCCCGTGAGGTTACGGGCGCTTGCGGCTGAAACTTAATAAAGTTTTGTTTTTTTATGTACGCAATTGTTGACATTGCAGGACAGCAGTTCAAGGTTGAGGCTGGAAAAGAGATCTTTGTTAACCGTCTCGCGGCGGCCAAGGATTCTTCAGTCGAGTTCGACAAGGTGCTGCTCGTTGACTCCGAAGGGCAGATCAAGCTCGGTAATCCTTATGTAAAGGGCGCAGTCGTCAAGGCCACCGTTCTCGATGACGAGGCAAAGGCTGACAAGGTGCTCGTGTTCAAGAAGATCCGTCGCAAGGGATTCCAGAAGTTCAATGGCCACCGCCAGAAGCTTTCCAAGATCCGTATCGATGAAATCGCTTAATTTCTAAAGAGTAACAGATTATGGCACACAAGAAAGGACAATCAAGTTCAAAGAACGGTCGTGAGTCTCATTCCAAAAGGCTTGGACTCAAGAAATTCGGCGGTGAGGTCGTAAAGGCCGGCAACATCATCGTAAGGCAGAGAGGCACAGTCCACAATCCTGACAAGAACGTCGGAATGGGCAAGGATCACACTCTCTACGCTCTCGTTGACGGAACCGTGAAGTTCACAAGGAAGAGAGAGGACAAATCCTACGTCTCGGTTATCCCTTTTGAGAACTAAGACTCGGAGGATTGATAATGAAAGAGGGCTGGCTTCGAGTTATCGTGCCTGTCCTCTTTTTGTTTTGAAAGAACCCGTTTCAGGGTTGCTTGCCTGGAAAAGTGTGTCGGGGAACCTCCCCGGCGGCAAGCGGGGGAATTCCATTTTAATTGTAATTAAACCATTAGCAATATTATGCTTACACTCAAAACGCTTCGTGACGATCCGCAGCATGTGATCGAGAAGCTGGCGGTAAAGAATTTCGATGCGAGGGCCATCGTGGAAAAAGTCCTCGAACTGGACACCAACAGAAGGAATCTCCAGACTGAGAGTGACGCTCTTGTCGCCCGGCAGAAGCAGCTCGCCAACAAGGTCGGCGGTCTGATGAAAGAAGGCAAGAAGGAGGAGGCCGAGGAGGTCAAGAAAGAAGTGGCCGAACTCAAGGCCAAGTCTTCCGAGCTTCTTGCGAAGGCCGATGAGAACAACAAGGAACTTGAGGCTCAGTTGGTTCTCCTTCCGAATATGCCTTGCGACCTTGTTATCCCTGGAAAGGGAGCCGAGGACAACCAGGTCGTGAAGATGGGTGGCCCTGAGGTCAACCTTCCTGAACACGCTCTTCCTCACTGGGAACTTGCCAAGAAATATGACATCATCGATTTCGATCTTGGTGTGAAGCTCACCGGAGCCGGTTTCCCTGTCTATAAGGGCAAGGGTGCCAAACTCCAGAGGGCTCTCATCAACTTCTTCCTTGACATCAACACAGCCGCCGGCTACAAGGAGGTGGAGCCGCCTGTCATGGTCAACGCCGCTTCCGGTTTCGGTACCGGTCAGCTGCCTGACAAGGAGGCCCAGATGTACTATGTAGGACTTGATGACTTCTATCTCATCCCTACCGCCGAGGTTCCTGTCACGAACATATTCAGGGATGTCATCCTCGGCAACAATGACTTCCCGCAGAAGATGACCGCCTACACACCGTGCTTCCGCCGCGAGGCAGGTTCCTATGGCAAGGACGTGAGAGGCCTGAACCGTCTGCACCAGTTCGACAAGGTCGAGATCGTGCGCATCGAGAAGCCGGAGAACTCTTACGCCGCTCTGGATGAGATGGTCGCCCACGTTGAGGGCATCGTCAACAAGCTCGGTCTGAAGTACAGGATCCTCCGTCTGTGCGGCGGTGACCTTAGCTTCACATCTGCCATCACCTACGATTTCGAACTGTGGTCCGCAGCCCAGGGACGTTGGCTTGAGATCTCCTCTGTCTCCAACTTCGAGACCTACCAGGCTAACCGTCTGCACCTGCGTTACCGTGACGCGGAAGGCAGGATGCAGCTTTGCCACACCCTGAACGGAAGCTCGCTCGCTCTCCCTCGTGTGGTCGCCGCCCTGCTCGAAGACAACCAGAAGGACGACAAGATCGTCATCCCTGAGGTTCTCCGTCCTTACACGGGATTCGACTGCATTGACTGATCGAAGGATGTGATGTATTAGCAAAGCACCTTTCTTCACCTCTTGCGGTGACAAGGTTTCTTTACGAGTTATATGCCCAAGACAACCATCATAGGAATAGACCCCGGAACCAATCTCCTTGGTTTCGGGGTTATTGATGTCATCAGCGGCAAGCCTGTGTTCGTGGATATGGGCGTGCTGGACCTGCGGAATGAGGCGGACGCATATTCAAAACTCCGTCAGATCTACGACACCGTCACCGAAGTCTGCAAGACCTACCACGGCACCGAAATGGCGCTGGAGTCACCATTCTACGGCAAGAACGCGCAGGTCATCCTGAAGCTTGGGCGCGCGCAGGGGGCCGCGATGCTCGCCGCTCTTGAATATGGCATCACCGATATTCATGAATATGCTCCCCGGGAGGCCAAGCAGGCGATCACCGGCAACGGAGCCGCGTCCAAGGAGCAGGTGAGCGTGATGCTTCGCAAGACGTTGAACGTGGATTTCCAACCGGAGCATCTGGATGCCACGGACGCGCTCGCCATCGCCCTTTGCCATTACTACTCGATTTCCAGTCCGCTGGCAAAGGTGAAAGGCTCGGGAGGCTGGGAGAAGTTCATCAAGGATCATCCTGACAGGGTGAAATGATGGTTGAATCGTTGCGCCCAGGACTGCTTGCATCGCTTCGCTCTGATATATTCATTAGGATTTTTCTTTATTATTCTGCATTTTTTACCGTGTGGATTAAACTGTCACCGTGTTTCTCTGTCAAAGGAAGCGTTAGGTTGATTAGTTGAGTATTCCTTATGAACTTAAAGAAATTCATCACTTTTGTCGCCGGCGTCATGTCGGCTTTTTCTTTGGCTTTCGCCCAGGGAGGCGGCACGGTCACATTGTCGCTTACGGATTCCTCCACCGGGGAGGCGGTCGGATTCGCGACCGTTTCCATCACAAAACCAGGCAATACAAAACCCTACAAGTATGCCTTGAGTGACGACAAGGGAAAGACGGTTTTTGACAAGGTCGCCGCCGGGAAATATGTCCTGAAGGCGGAACTTCTTGGCTACAAGCCTCTGACCAAGGATATTGAGGTCAAGGGAAAGCTGGATTTGGGAGCTTTGAAGATGGAGCCTGACAAGCAGGTGCTGGACGCCGCAAGCGTCTCCGCCGCCGGCAACCCGATCGTGATTAAGAAAGACACCATTGAATATAACGCCTCGTCTTTCAAGACGACCGAGAACGATGTCTTGGAGGATCTGTTGAAGAAGCTTCCGGGCGTGGAGGTTTCCGAGGATGGAACCGTCACTGCGAACGGTCAGACAATCAGCAGGATAACAATTGACGGCAAGACATTCTTCCTTGACGACCCACAGCTTGCGTCCAAGAATATTCCCGCGAAGATCATCGACAAGGTGAAGGTCGTGGAGAAGAAGTCCGAGCAGGCTGAGTTCACCGGCATCGATGACGGCAACGATGAGACGATAATCGACCTCTCCATTCAGAAGGGAATGATGAACGGCCTCTTCGGTAATGTTATGGCCGGAGCGGGACACGATGTCCGCAAGCAGGTCTCTGGCTCCGAACTCTCATCCGGGAACGGTGACTGGCGTTACCAAGGAGCCGGTTTCCTGGGACGTTTCACGGATAAGAACCAACTCAGCGTGGTGATCAACGGCAACAACACCAACAACCGTGGATTCAATGATCTGGCCGGAAGTATGATGCAGGGAATGCGCGGAGGTGGCGGTGGAATGGGCCGCGGCAGCCGTGGCTGGGGACCAGGCAACGGAATCACGACTTCCTGGATGGGTGGTCTGAACGGCAACACGTCTTTGTTCGACGGCAAGATGAATCTGGGCGGCAATTACCTCTACAATAACAACGAGACTTATGTGGAGGAAGAAAGCCGGAAGATCACCTATCTTGATGACCACAATCTTATCTACAACAACAAGGGATCCAACACGACCAATTCCGACGGCCATCGTTTCGGAGTCCGTCTTGAGCATAAGTTCTCGGAGAACACCTCGATTCTTTTCCAGCCTCAGGTCAGCTTCGGCAACGGAGATTTCAATGAAATCTCGGAGTTTTCCACTTTGACCGAGAGAAACGGTGTGGCATCGCGGACCAACGAAGGTTTCACAAGTAACACTGGCTCGAATAACAACTGGAGGACAAATGGTTTCTTCCTTTTCCGGCAGAAACTCGGCAAGGCTGGCAGAACCCTCTCTTTCAACGCGCGTTACAACTTCAGCGGGAATGACATGGATGGATTCAACCAGTCTCTTACAAGGACTTTCGATGAGTTCGAGACCGCTTCGGATTCCATCATCAACCAGCGTTACAACCAAGAGCAGAACTCTCAGTCATTGAGTGGACGATTGACCTATACCGAACCTCTCGGCAAGGGATTCTTCGTAGAGGCCAACTATGAGGCATCGTGGAACCGGAGCACTTCCACAAAGAACACTTACGACAGCGGGGTGGTTTCGGACTTCGGGGCCTCAAATCTCGTCTATAATCCTAATGGGGAAGTACTTAATGATGTGTATTCCAGTGAGATTGTCAACCGCTATGTCAACCAGACCATCGGAGCCAACTTCGTCTACCAGAAGGACAAGCTTCGCGCTCAGGCCGGTGTGAGCGCCAACCCGACCGATACCCATAATGAGACCACCGGCTTTGACACCTATGACAACCACGTTTTGAACTGGGCTCCTCAGGCCATGCTGTGGTACGACATAGATGACAACACCAATGTGCGTGGGTTCTATTTCGGCCGCTCGCAGCAACCGTCGGTAAGCCAACTCATGAGGGTTCCTGACAACACAAATCCGTTGAGTGTCTCTTTCGGCAACATGTACCTTGAACCGTATTTCAACCATAGTTTCAGGAGTGATTTCCGTCATACCAACAAGAAAAATTTCCTTTCTGTTAACGCCGGTCTCGACGGTGGAATAGTTAAGAATCCGATTGTGAACGCGCAGTGGTACGGGACAAACGGAGCGCAATATTCCATTCCTGTCAATGGAAAGGACTCCTACAACGGCAGCTTCCGAATCATGTTGAACTCGCCTATAGCGAAGTCCAACTTCAGTGTGTTCCTGATGTCCAGGGCAAGTTATTCCAAGTCATCGTCTTATGTGGGTTCTTCCTCATTCGATATGGGCAAATACTACAAAGGTGACAATTATGATGCGGAGAACTTCCTCGCCGACAAGTTCCTTGAGGATTTCCACTCGCTTGACTTCACTCTGAACAACCTTCAGACAGTCGGTCTCATGGAGAGACTTCGTCTTACTTACCGCAATGACGTTGTGGAACTTACCGCCGGTGGCCGCACCAGGATGTCAAAGTCCTGGTACACGATCGCCAACCAGTCCACGAACGCGACTTGGAGCAATCAGGTGACCGCATCGATGAACTGGACCGTCCCCGGCGGTCTCGGAATAGTGGCTGACGGCAACTACAATTGGTACAATGGCTACACCACTGATCAGGGAACCCAACTGATTCTGAACGCCAAGATCACCAAGATGCTGTTCAAGGACAAATTCACCCTTGCCCTGAACGCCTATGACATTCTTGATCAGGCCAAGAATCTCTCGGTGTCAGATTCTTCGAACTATCACACGGAGACTTTGAACAACACCCTCGGCCGCTACATCGTGGTCTCCCTGACCTACCGCTTCGGCAACTTCGGTGGCAAAGGTGGCCGCCGCATGGGTCCGGGCATGGGACGTGGCCCGATGGGTCCTCCGCCTCCAAGAACGTAAACTGTTTGACTGTTATAGGTTCATCCAGAATTCCCGGTATTGCCATTGTGGGCACCGCCGGGAGTTTTTTGTGTAGTAATTCTCAACTTAGTAACCTTCAAAAAATAACCTGCCTCATCTTAAGGAATCTTTTCGGTCTATATCTGTTTTCTCATCAGTCATGTGCCACCGGCACACTCCTTCTTCGAAAATAGATCTATCCTCGAAAATATTCTCTTAATCTGAGGCAACTTATTTTTTTCATGTTACTTAGAAGCAGTTTTGAATTGTTTGTTTGAAGGTTAAGAGCAAGCTCTTCCCCTGCTGCTCACCTTGGCAATCCGAACAAGTTCGATTGCCCTCGGTTCGGGCACTGGGTTGAGAGTGAAAAACTTCAGTTTCGACCGCTTATTCCAAGGAAGATAGCGGTGCTGTCTGACTGAGGAAGCGGGAAGAAAAAGAAGATTTTTTCACCTCAAAGAACATTACAAACAATTCAAAACAGCTTCTTAGTGATGCTGTTCCGGAGAGAACACAATACTCCACGTAATAAGTTGTCGTGTAAAAAATATGGTTGCATCACCTTGTTATTATGATACATTATTCGCCGTCCATAGAGGGGGCGGCACCCTTGTTTTTGATTGGTGGGTGAGTCATGTCACCCGGAATGGAAACCGACCGCTAAAGACGCAGCTTCCGCAGTGTCGGCAGGGAATGTCTTTGCACGTTAAGATGACAGAACGCCTTTGATTCAAGAATCCTGAAATCAAGCTCTGTCCTGCGCGCGCCCCTGCACGGACTGCCGGAAGCACCGGTGACTGTGCGGGTTACTGTCTGTCCTTCGGCCGTCGGGCTTGTCAGGCAGACTGTGTTGAACTTTATGAAGTAATGTTCAGATTGGTTCTGATCAGTAAGGCTGTCCGTGGAAGTCAGAACGGCTGTCTCATTGTTGTCCGGTTCCGCAAAGAAATTGTCCCGCAGCCCTTGGCAGAAGAATGCGAGAGCCACAAGAACAATGGAAACCATGCAGAATCTGACAAATGACCTCATCGCCTCTACCTCCTAAGTCTTACGAATATGCTCAGCGGCAGATTCTTTCCGAACCTGTCCATGATCACCAGCTCCCCGGACTCAAGCGCAGTGTCTGACGTCAGTCCGAAAGCCTGGCGGACAACGGTCTCGCCCAGGATGGCCGAGAATCCGTTGGAGTAAAGATTCAGAACGAGGAAACTGTTCTCCGGAGCAAGTATCTTTCCCACTGTCTTCATCATGTCGAAAAGGCACTCGTCCAGCTTCCACTTCTCGCCGTCCGGGCCGTGACCGTAGGCCGGAGGGTCGAGGATGATCCCCTGATAGAGATTGCCTCGTCTGGCCTCGCGGCCTGCGAACTTCATCGCATCCTCCACCACCCAGCGGATGTCCCGGAGGCCGCTGCGATCCTGATTCTCATGCGCCCAGGTGACAACCTGACGCACGGAGTCCAGATGCGTGACATCAGCTCCGGCGCACTTTGCCGCCAGCGAGGCCGCTCCCGTGTAGGCGAACAGATTCAGGACCTTAGGGCGTGAGCCTGTCTTCGCGGCGATGTCCGATGTCTGTCTGAATATGTAGTCCCAATTGGCGGCCTGCTCCGGGAAGACCCCCACGTGCTTGAATGACGTGAGTCCCAGCCTGAGGCTGAACTTCGGCCCGCCGTTATAGCGGATCCACCACTGATCCGGCATATTCCTAAGCCTTTCCCACGTTCCGCTGTCTTCTTTCCCGGCCTTGCCGAATCCGGCTCCTGGCGTGAAGCGGGTGTGGGCGAGCCTGTTCCACTCCGCGTCGCTCATGCTCTTGTCCCACAAGGCCTTAGGCTCCGGGCGCGCAAGAACATATTCACCGAACCTCTCAAGCTTCGCACCCCTCCCGGAGTCCAGAAGCTCGTAGTCCTTCCAATTCTGTGGAACATACTCGATTGTCATAGCATGCAAAGATAGGAAAAATATGGCCTTTTCCACCCTCCTGCTGTGCGATTTAATCGTTATAGTCGTATATGCTGATGCCCAATCCGCTGAATTTTACTATATTTGCGTCCGGAAATAAGCTAACAATTTTTAAATAATACCGTTATGCAACAGCACATTGACACCTACGACTTCAAAGGTAAGAAGGCAATTGTCAGAGTGGACTTCAACGTTCCGCTCGATGAGAATTTCAACATCACGGACGACACCCGCATCCGCGCGGCTCTCCCTACGCTCAAGAAAGTGCTCGCCGAGGGTGGTTCCCTCATTCTTATGTCCCACCTCGGACGTCCAAAGGGAGTTGATCCTAAGTTCTCCCTCAAGCATATTCTCGCCCACGTCTCCGAGTGCCTCGGAGTTCCGGTGCAGTTCGCCGATGACTGCCAGAAGGCTGACGAACAGGCCGCCGCGCTCAAGCCAGGTGAGGTTCTGATGCTTGAGAACCTGCGTTTCTACGCTGAGGAGGAAGGCAAGCCGAGAGGACTCGCCGCCGATGCATCAGACGAGGAGAAGGCAGAGGCCAAGAAGGCCGTGAAGGCAAGCCAGAAGGAGTTCGTGAAGAAGCTCGCTTCCTACGCCGACTGCTACATCAACGATGCTTTCGGCACGGCTCACAGGGCTCACGCCTCGACCGCGCTGATCGCCGCCTATTTCCCGAATGACAAGATGTTCGGCTACCTGATGGAGAAAGAGGTCAAGGCCATCGAGAACGTTCTGAAGAACGCCCAGCGTCCTTTCACCGCCATCATCGGAGGTTCGAAGGTCTCCAGCAAGCTTGGGGTGATCAAGAATCTGCTTGACAAGGTTGACAACCTGATCATCGGCGGAGGAATGGGCTACACCTTCATCAAGGCCCAGGGCGGCCACATCGGAAAGTCTCTCCATGAGGACGAGCTTATGCCGGACGCTCTTGAGATTATGAAAGAGGCTAAGGAGAAGGGTGTAAATCTTTCTCTTTCAGTCGCTACGGTTTCAGGCCAGGAGTTCAGCAACGACACTCCTCGCAAGACATTCGACATATTCAACATTCCTGATGACTGGGAGGGAATGGACGCTTCAGAGGCTTCCCTTGAGAACTGGAAGAAGATCATCCTCGCTTCCAAGACCATCCTTTGGAATGGCCCTGTCGGAGTGTTCGAGCTTCCTAACTTCGCTCACGGAACAGAGAAGATCGCCGAGTTCGTGGCCGAGGCCACCCAGAACGGAGCCTACTCTCTCGTCGGTGGCGGCGACTCAGTGGCGGCTGTCACAAAGCTCGGTTTCGCCGACAAGGTCAGCTACGTGTCCACAGGTGGCGGAGCCATGCTGGAGGCCATCGAGGGCAAGGATCTTCCTGGCATCGCCGCTATCCGCGACTAGCCGGCGGCGCGACCGTCAGCGCCCCTTCCTCTAAATTTCTCGGGCGAAGGGGCGTAAGAATCGCAGATTTTATGTAAGTTTGTACGAAAAGTGATTTTTAGGTTATGGATCTTCTGTTCGTACATTGGAATATGAATCCGGAGATATTCAGGATCGGATCGTTCGCCGTAAGGTGGTATGGTCTCCTGTTTGTTTCCGGTTTCGTTATTGGCTACTGGATGTTCGCGAGGTTCTTCAAGAGGGAAAAGGTCAACGAGGCCCTTCTTGATCCGCTTCTGTACACATTGCTGATAGGTACTCTTGTGGGAGCCCGTCTCGGGCATTGCATATTCTACCAGCCGGACTATTATTTCGGCTCCTGGAAAGGTTTCCTTGAGATCTTCGCCGTCTGGCACGGAGGACTCGCCAGCCACGGGGGGGCGCTGATGCTGCTCCTGTGCATGTGGTGGTTCGCGGGCAGGTACGGGAAGAAGAACCACATCGATTTTCTGTGGATTCTGGATCATCTGGCCATAGCCGTGGCGTTCGCCGCGACATTCATCAGGCTCGGAAACCTTTGCAACTCCGAGATATACGGCGATGTTACGAACCTTCCGTGGGGATTCATCTTCGAGCGCAGGGGAGAGACAGAGCCGAAGCATCCGACGCAGATCTACGAGGCTCTGAGCTATCTGATCCTCGGTGTCGGGCTGTTGTGGCTCTATGTCAAGAAGCTGGACAAGATGTACAGGGGTTCCTTCATAGGAATATTCTTCATTGTCTGCTTCGGGATGCGTTTCCTCATAGAGTTCATCAAGGAGCCGCAGGTGGATTTCGAGAACGCGATGGTTCTGGACATGGGACAGTGGCTGAGCATTCCGTTTGTCCTTCTGGGCATCGGACTCCTGGTCTATTCCTATAAGAAGAAGATTCCCGCCGCGGCGGTCATCCCCGACACCAAGCCCAAAAAGTCCGAGCCCACCCACTACGCCAAGAGTCTTAACGGATAGACACTCGGAGCGAAGCGACGCAAGGGGTCTGGGGAATCCGGTCCCCAGTGCCCCCACCGGGGGCTGTCACGCAGTGACTGGGGGGTGGATGGTATGGTTAGTTTTGTATGGTTGAATAATGAGATGGCATTATTTTGATGCAATAGGATGATAAAAGCGATATTTTTCGACATTGACGGCACCCTCGTGAGTTTCAAGACTCACCGGATGTCCGAGAATCTTAAGGAGAGACTTCATGAGCTTCAGGCCAAGGGCGTGAAGCTTTTCATTTCAAGTGGACGGGCAAGGCTGGTGATGAACAATCTGGACGGCTTTCCGTTCGACGGCTATGTGGCGATGAACGGGGCGGAGACGACTCTTGGCGGGGAAGTGATTGACAGTCACCCGCTTCCTGAGGCGACTTCCCTTCAGGTGGCCGAAATCGCTGAGCGGGAGAAGGTGTCCTGCTGGGTGTTCGCCGACAACGTGGCGGGGATCAACCATGCAAGCCCGCAGGCGATGGAGATCGCAGAGATGATCAACCTGCGCCCGCCTTGCTTCCTTGACCTCCGGCAGGTCGCGGAGAATCACACGGTCTATGAATATACCATATTCTTTGATGACGAACAGGCGCGAAGGCTGCTTTATCCGGTGCTGAAGAATGTCTCCTACACCCGCTGGCACCCTTATTTTCTGGACATTGTGCCGGAAGGCCTGTCAAAATCCTACGGCGCGGCGCGCATCCTTGAGCGCATCGGCGTGACACGCGAGGAGTGCATGGCGTTCGGCGACGGAGGCAACGACATCCCGATCATTGAATATGCCGGGATCGGTGTCGCGATGGGCAATGCCACCGACGATGTGAAGGCCGCCGCGGACTATGTCACTGACACTGTCGATGAGGATGGAGTTGTCACCGCGCTTGAGCGTTTTGGCGTACTATAGGAAACTTGGAAATTTTTTAAGTTTTTCGGTACATCGTTTTATTTTATTGAAAATAAATGACTTGATTAATCCGCTGCTTTTTTGGCTGGCGGATTTTTTTTATTATATTGCTTGAAAAATGACGGTTTTGCATAGCATTTGCAGAATGGCTTGACGCAATTATAGAGATTATGGCTGAATTGACAAAGGAAACGATAATGATGACGGCGAACGGACTCTTCTCAAAGGATGGAGTCCGCGAGGTGTCCATCGATGACATCTGCCGCAAGCTCTGCATCTCCAAGAAGACATTCTACCAGTACTACGCCCAGAAGGAGGATCTTGTCGCCGACGTGGTGACCTACAATGTCGAGAGGAAGAAGGATGAGTTCGAGAGGATGGTCGAAGGCAAGAACGCCGTTCAGGTGCTTAAGGCCATGTTCGCCCTCGTAGGCAGGAAAAAGACCATGGACAAGGACAAGAGGATGGTCAAGGACATCATGAAATACTATCCTGAGACCTTCATCAAGCACGTCGAGGATCGCTCCAAGGCACTTCACAACTTCTTTGTGGATTGTTTCGACACCGGAAGGAAGGAGGGACTCATCCGTTCCGACATGGACGTTGAGGGGGTGCAGCTGCTGATCTACATCATGCACGAGGGCATGGCCGAGTACCTTGACGGCGGCCACCGCATCGAGGGAAAGAGGGTCTCGTTCAAGTCGCTCTCCGCGGCCTTCGAGGACATCGTGACAAGGGTGCTGCTCACGCCGAAGGGTTTTGAGGAATATTCATCAATGGATAATTGTAAAAATAGTTAGTATAGTATGAAAGACAGATTGAAGTATCTAGTTCTGACCGCCGCGGCCCTGCCGCTTGCTCTGGCAGCGCAGGCACAGTACCGGAATGACACCATTCCGAAGGAGTCGCCCAAGGACACCTCGCTGGTGACCCTGACCTTGAACGACGCCCTTCAGATCGCCTTGAGCGAGAATGTCGCCGTGAAGGTGGCAGACAAGGAGATCCAGCGTACGGAATATGCCAAGAAAGGCACCTACGCCTCCCTGTTCCCGCAGATCAACGCTTCGGGAGCCTATCAGAGGACTATCAAGAAACAGGTTATGTATATGGACTCGGACAGCGGTTCGGACGAGGAGGGCGGAGGCGGAATGGGCTTCCTGAGCTCTCTGGGTCCATACTTCATGCGCATCAATGAGCTTTCCGCCAAGGCCGGGATGGATCCGGTGAAGATTGAGCAGACGGAAGGCGGTTCCGGCAGCGGCGGATTCGCCGTAGGCCGCTGGAACACCTACAACTACGGTGTGTCGGCCTCGATGCCGATCGTCAACGCCCAGCTTTGGGAGAGCCTGAAGATCTCCGGCCAGAGCGTGGATCTCGCCGTGGAGAAGGCCCGTTCCTCAAGGCTGGACATGGTTACACAGGTGAAGCAGGCCTACTACTCCGTCCTGCTCGCCAAGGAGGCGTTCAACGTTTACAAGGATGTCTACGAGAACGCGGTTGACAACTTCGCCCAGACCGAGAGGCGCTACAACGCGCAGAAAGCCTCCGAGCTTGAATATACAAGGGCAAAATCAACGGTGGCCGCCGCCATCCCTGACGTCTACAATGCCGAAAGTTCGGTGATTCTCGCCCTCTGGCAGCTCAAGGCCGTGATGGGAGTGGATCTTGACAGGAACATCGACGTGTCCGGCTCTCTGGAGGACTTCTCCAAGGAGATGTTCAGGGACATCAACGAGAACAGCGACCCATCCTTGGAGTACAACACCACCCTTCGCCAGCTTGAGATCCAGGCCGAGCAGCTTGCCTCGACAGTCCGCATGCAGAAGGCCGCCTATCTTCCGAGCATAGCCGCGAACTTCTCGTACAGCATGATCGCGATGACCAACGACTTCAAGTTCAGCGAGTACCAGTGGTCTCCTTACTCCTATGTGGGTGTCAGCATCTCCATTCCGATCTTCTCCGGCGGAAAGCGCCACAATGACGTGCGCCAGACCAAGGTGCAGGCCGCCCAGCTCGACCTCCAGAGGATAGAGACCGAGCGCCAGCTCAAGATCGCCATCCGCCAGTACCTCAACACTATGGAGACGAACATGAAGAGTTTCAACTCCGCCAACGAGGCCGTGGCCCTCGCCCGGAAGGCCTACGACATCGCCGCCAAGTCCTACAAGGTCGGCAAGAGCACGATCACGGAACTAAATGACGCTCAGCTGACCTTGACTCAGGCCAGTCTGGCCCAGTCGCAGGCTGTCTATAATTTCGTGGTGGCGAAGTCCAACCTCGAGAAGACCCTCGGCTACGATTTCATCGACGAGAAGGGTGAAATCGACCTTGAGAATATGTAAAAAATAAAAACATCAAGAATATGAACAAGACAATCAGGACTATGATTTTCGCCTCGGCCACCGTTCTTATGGCCGCTTGCGGAAACGGCAGGAAGGCAGACAACGCCGGGGCTTCCGCCCAGGTTGAGGAAAGGGCTACCTTGATCTCGACGGCGGTTGCCACAAGGCAGGAAGTGCCCCAGACGGAGGTATATTCAACGACCGTCCAGGCGTTCGCCATCAACAACATCGCCCCTCAGACAGGCGGCAGGATCAAGAGCATCAAGGTGGATGTGGGCAGTTTTGTGGAGAGGAACCAGCTCCTCGCGGAGATGGACGCCGCGCAGCTTGACCAGGCGAGGCTCAAGCTTGTCAACGATTCGACCGAGCTCAGCCGCCTGAGAAGCCTCTATGAGGAGGGTGGCGTGTCAAAGTCTGATTTCGACGCCGCCGAGATGGCGTGGAAGGTCAGCCGCAGATCCTACAACAACCTGCTTGAGAACACCTTGCTCCGTTCCCCTATCAGCGGTGTAGTCACCGCGAGGAACTACGACCAGGGTGACCTCTACTCCGGCCAGGCGATCTTCGTCGTCCAGCAGATCACTCCTGTGAAGCTTCTGGTCGGCATCTCCGAGTCCGACTACACCAAGGTCAAGAAGGGCGACCAGGTGGAGATCACTGCTGACGCCATCCCTGGCAGGACATTCACGGGAAAGGTCAACAAGGTCTATCCTACCATCGATCCGACAAATCACACATTCACGACCGAGGTTCTGGTGGGCAACACCGACAGGACGCTGCGTCCGGGGATGTTCGCGAGGGCGAAGGTCGAGTTCGGTGTCAACAACAGCATCGTTGTTCCGGACGAGGCGGTCGTCAAGATGCAGGGCTCCGGCCAGAGAAGCGTCTATGTCGTCGGCTCCGACAGCACAGTGAACAGCGTCATCGTGAAGATCGGACGCCATTTCGACAGGTACTATGAGATCCTCGAAGGTCTGAATGATGGCGATGTCGTCGCCACGAAGGGAAGCTCCAGCCTGAAGGACGGAGCCAAGGTCGAGATCTCAAAGAACAACTAAAGAATCTGAACTATGAGCATTTACAGATCAGCGGTGAAGAAGCCCGTCACGACTGCGTTGATTTTTGTCGCTTTCGCGGTCTTCGGAGTCTTCTCACTGATGAACACATCCCTGGCGAACTTCCCGGACTTCGACGCCAACGTCGTCCTGGTGATGTCGTCCTACCCGGGAGCGAGCGCTTCCGACATCGAGAACAACCTGACGAAGGTGCTTGAGAACACGCTCAACGGCGTGGCTGACCTCAAGGACATCACCTCCAGCTCAAAGGAGAATGTCTCCATCGTCGTCCTGGAATTTGAATATGGCACTGACATCGACGAGGCCTGCAACAACATCAGGGACAAGCTGGATCTTGTCAACTCGTCCCTGCCAGACGGAGCGTCCGTGCCGGTGCTCTTCAAGTTCGGCATGGACGACATGCCTGTGCTGATCCTTTCGGCCAAGGCGGACAAGAGCCTCATGGGCCTTGACAAGATCCTCGACGACAAGCTTGTCACTCCGCTTGGACGTGTCAAGGGAGTCGGCACCATCAGCGTCTCCGGCGCGCCGGCGAGGGAAATCCACGTCTATTGCGACCCTAACAAACTGGAAGCCTATGGCTTGAGTGTCTCGGGAATATCCCAGATCATCGCCGCGGAGAACCGCAACGTGCCTTCCGGCAGCATCGACATCGGCGCCGAGTCGTTCACTCTCCGTGTGGAGAAAGAGTTCAAGGATCCTTCCGAGCTGATGGACATCGTGGTCAGCACCCGTAACGGGCAGACAGTCTACCTGAGGGATGTCGCCACCGTCATCGACGGTCTTGAGGAAAAGTCCCAGGAGTCTTTCACCAACGGTGAGAGATCCGCGATGATCGCCATCCAGAAGCAGTCCGGAGCCAACACCGTCAACGTCATCAGAAGTGTCAAGCAAAAGCTCAAGACCATTGAGCCGACCCTTCCTTCCGATGTGAGGATCACCACTGTGGTCGATAGTTCAACGAACATTCTTAACACCCTTAACTCGCTGAAAGAGACGATATTCATAACCCTTCTTGTGGTCATGCTCGTCGTCTACATATTCCTTGGCCGCTGGAGGGCGACGTTCATCATCGTGCTTTCCATCCCTATCGCCCTTCTGGGTTCGCTGATCTACCTTTATGCCACGGGCAACACACTGAACATCATTTCGATGTCGGCCTTGTCCATCGCGATCGGTATGGTGGTGGACGATGCCATTGTGGTGCTGGAGAACATCTCTACTCATCTGGAGCGAGGTGAGAAGCCAACGGAGGCTGCCGTCCACGGCACCTCGGAGGTGGGTATCTCCGTGATCGCCTCCACCCTTACGATGCTCTGCGTGTTCCTGCCTCTCACCATGGTCTCCGGAATGGCCGGAATCATGTTCAAGCAGCTCGGCTGGATTGTCAGCATCATCATGATCATCTCCACTACCGCCGCGCTTACCCTTGTTCCGATGCTCTGCTCAAGGATGCTGAGCAACAAGCCTAAGAACGGCAGGCTCCACAGGGCGATCTTCGATAATGTGGAGAAGTTCCTCAACATGATCTCAGATGGCTATGCCAAGATCATCGGCTGGTGCATGGTGCATAGGAAAACTGTGATATTCAGTGGCTTTGCCATCTTTGTCGCCGTCCTGGCGCTCCTTGGCCCCGGACTTAAGACCGAGTACTTCCCGTACTCCGACGAAGGTCGTCTGACAGTCTCCATCCAACTTCCGGTCGGCACCGAGCAGACCGTGACAGGTGAGTTCGCCAAGAACTTCGCCGAGAGGATCAAGTCAGAGATTCCTGAGATCCAGGTGCTTCAGTACCGCTTCGGCCAGGCGAGCACCGACAACGCCTGGGGAAGCATGCAGTCCAACGGTTCGTACATCATCTCGATGAACATCAACCTTGGCTCCATGGAAGACCGTAAGCGCTCTTCATCCGAGATCGCCGACATCATCAGGAAAGATCTTAGGGAGTATCCTGAAGTCAAGAAAGGTACAGTCTCCGAGGGCATGGGAGGAGTCGGCGGCGCCGCTTCCGTCAGGCTTGAGATCTACGGCTACGACTTCGACGAGACCGACCGCGTGGCCAGGGAGATCCAGGGCAAGATGCTGGACAACGAGAACTTCACGCAGGTTGTTCTCAGCCGTGATGACTACACTCCTGAGTATCAGGTGGATTTCGACAGGACAAAGCTGGCTCTCAACGGCCTTAACTCCACGACAGCCGCAGCGGCTTTCAGCGCCGCGATGAACGGCTCGGTGGGATCCTTCTACCGTGAGGAAGGCGAGGAGTACAACATCCGCGTCATCTACGACAAGAAGTTCCGTTCGAGCGTCCAGGACATCGAGAACATCGTGGTCTACACCCCTGCCGGCAAGGCCGTCCGCATCAAGGATCTCGGTACGGTGGTCGAGTCCAAGGTCCCTCCGACAATCGAGAGGAAGAACCGTGAGAGGTACATAACCGTGACCGGCATCGTCTCTGCCGGACGTGCCCTCAGCGAGGCCGTGGCCGCCACGAACGCCATCATCAAGACCACCGACATCCCGAACAACATCTCCACCGACATCTCAGGTGACTTCGAGGACCAGCAGTCCATGTTCCTGAACCTTGTCGTGCTGATGGTTCTGATCATCATCCTTGTGTACATGGTGATGGCCTCCCAGTTCGAGTCGTTCATGAGTCCGTTCGTGATCATGTTCTCCGTGCCGTTCGCGTTCACGGGTGTGATCCTTGGTCTCTGGGCCACGAACACCGCGCTCGGTGTGATGGCGATGATCGGTATCATCATCCTGCTTGGTATCGTAGTGAAGAACGGTATCGTGCTGATTGACTACACGATCCTGATGCGTGAGAGGGGCATGAGCGTTGTCGATGCCTCCGTCACCGCGGCGAGAAGCCGTCTGCGTCCTATCCTTATGACCACCCTCACGACAGTGCTCGGTATGGTGCCTATGGCTGTCGGACGCGGAGAAGGTTCCGAACTTTGGCGCTCGCTCGGTATGACGGTCTGCTGGGGTCTGACGATTTCCACGCTTGTCACCCTGGTGCTCATTCCGACAATCTACTGCTCCCTCGCCACCGCGCAGGAGAGACGCAAGGCCAGGAAGCTGGCGCAGGTCAAGGAGTAGTTATTCTTCGCTTACGACGAAGGCGTGAAAGGCCCGGTGGGGTGCGCGGAGCGCATCCCACTCTCCCGAGGGGAGGAATTTAGGGAGATGGTAACGTTATTGATAAAAGTGGGATTGCCTTCGGACGTGGGATGAAGTTTTTACAATTGTGATAATGTATTAGCGAAAGATAAGATTTGAACATGAAAGCGATTTTTATAGCATACAACCAGGCCTACGGCAACGAGATTGTCGAGCTGCTTGAGGGGTTCGGCCAGAGAGGGTTCACCCAGTGGCTGGACATCCAGGGCAGGGGAGGGGTTGATGGAATCCCTCACTACGGTGACCATGCGTGGCCTGAGCAGAACTACGCCATCCTGACGATTGTCCCTGACGAGAAAGTCACTCCGATCCTGGATGCGCTTCGTCAGAAGGATAAAGCCTATAAGGATCTTGGTCTGAGGGCTTTTGTCTGGAACATCGAGCAGACGGTCTAGCCGTCAGCGCCGCTCTTTTGTGCTCACGAAAATGCTTGCGGAGATCCTGCGGAATCGCAGGATTTCCGTAAGTTATTGTTATATTGTGCCGAAAATGAGTCCAGGCCATGACAGAAGAAAATGATCTCATAAAGCGGTTCGAAGGAATATTCATCGCCCATTATCCGGCAGTGAAGGGTTTCATCGCCGCCCTGCTGAAGTCGGAGGCCTACGCCGAGGATCTCGCCCAAGACATTTTCGCCAGACTATGGACAAGACACGACATCTGGGCGGAAAGAGACGGCGGTCACAGCGGCTACATCTACGCGATGGCGCGCAACGCCGCCCTGGACTTCATCAGGAAAAGGCGAAAAACCAGCCCACACGGAGGGGACTTCCGCCCGGAAGCCCTTGATGGATTATTCTCCGAAAGCACTCCCCTCGACCCTCTCTACGCCGAGGAAATCCAGTTGCTGATGGAACTGGCCATCGAAAGGCTCCCGAAGCGCAGAAAAAGAATATTCCGGATGAGCCGTCTTGACGGCATGAGCAACAAGGAGATCGCCGAAGCTCTCGGACTCTCCACCAGAACAGTTGAGCATCAAATCTATCTGGCCCTCCGGGAACTTCGCAGAATCATCTTCCTGTTCCTCCTCCTGCATCTCATCTGAGCTTCCGCTTGGAAAGCCTTGCGATTATGCTGAAATTTCTGAATGCCCGACACCTTCCGGTGACCGGGCGACACTTCGGCGCGGATTGCCAGAATGGGGGTGCCATGAAGGTGGCTTGGAGATAGTCCTCAGACAAATCCAAGCGGCTCTCTCAATAAATATTCAAAAAAGATTTAAGTAGTCGCCCCTGTTTATACGTCTTATAGTCAGTGACACTGATTATAACACTTCTTGAATATGAACGGGTACGCGAAAAAAATCATCTCTCTGTTCGTCGGGCATAGGTTTTCCAAGAAGACCACCGCACGATTCTATGACTGGTTGACGGACGGTAACCACGCCGAAGAGAAGGAGGAGGCGCTGAGGGAACTCTTCGACAAGACGCTCCTGCAGGCTGAGGAACCTGACCTTGACCGCGCTCTGGCCGAATGGCGGCTCCGTAGCGGAATCCCATACACCGGCATCCGTAGCCGGCTCCGTAGCGGAATCCTATCCACCCACATCCGTCGCCGACTTCCAAGGTGGCTCTGGCCATCGGCGGCCTCCGTACTACTGTTGCTGTCCCTCTCGCTGGGGGCGGCTCTCCTCCGGATGGCGAAAGACGAACCAGACCTCGTCCAGGCACACATTCCATATTCACAAATCAATTCGCTCACCCTGCCGGACGGCACCGAGGTGCGGCTCAATTCGGGCAGCACCCTGCTCTACCCGGAGAAATTCGGGCGGAAGGGGCGCAGCGTCTTCCTTATCGGAGAGGCGGGCTTCAAGGTGCAGCCTGACGCGAAGCGGCCGTTCGTGGTCAAGACGGACGGGTTCCAGGTCACGGCTTTGGGAACGGAGTTCGACGTGTCGGCCTATCCCGACGACAAGGCGGTCAGCGCCGTGCTCCTCGAAGGCAGCGTGCTTGTCGAGTTCGACAACCTTTCCAAGAGCAGAATCCTGCGCCCGGGAGAGCAGCTGGTCTTTAACAAGGATGACCGTGACCTTCAGCTGAAAGTGCCTGACATTGAGGACGTGACGGCATGGAAGAGAGGTGAGTTGGTCTTCCGCCAGATGACCATCTCCGACATCATCACCGTGCTTGAGCGGCGCTTCGACGTCACATTCGTCTACAGGCTCCACGACTTCAGCACGGACCGCTATAGTTTCCGCTTCAGGGAGGATGCTTCCCTTGAAGAAGTGATGGAAGTCATCACCGACGTGACCGGAATCCTGAAATTCCGGATCGAAGACGACAAATGCCGCATCACCCGGAAATGATTGTAAAGGAATATGTCCGATGACCATCACCTCAGACACCGCTCCGGCCGCACAAGGTGCCGCCGTCGAGCCGTCTGAACGATAATAGATTGATCGTTAACGCTTAAAGTAATCCTTTAAAAAAACTTTTCACCATGTAAAAAAGGACCCGGACGGACACCGCCGCCATGACCAGTACGGATGTCGTCACAGGCAGCCATTCAAGGCAACCGGTTACCGCCAAGAGCGGAGAGGTTGCCGGCGAGCAGGCCTCCGTCCCGGATCCGAAATCAAGAACCACCCAACAATCAGGCATCTGTCCTGAGTCCCGAAACGCCGCGAACAATTTGGCGACAGCTCCGGCGCTTCAAAAACAACAAAATTAATGAACCAATTATTAAGTAGTCTATGCTGCGAAATTACAAAAATAATGCGAAACAGCGGAAGCGGGCGACGGCGTTCATGGCCCTCGCCTGGCTTCTGTGCATGTTCCTGATCTCTCCTCCGGCCAGCGCGCAGGGAGATGTCAGGATAAACCTTCAGAAAAAGGACATCACCGTGGTCAGCGCCCTCAAGGAAGTCGAAAGGCAGTCAGGCCTCTCGGTCGGCTACAACGACTCCGCCCTTGAGTCCAGCCCTGCCATCAGCCTCAACCTTACGGACGCGAGGCTGCCCGAAGCCTTGAACGCCATCCTTGGCGGGACAGGATTCACCTACGAGATCAAGGATCGCTACATCAAGATCGTTCCTAAGCCTCAGGACAACCGCCCGCGGTCACGAACGATCACGGGACGGGTGCTTGACGAGAGACAGGAACCCCTCATCGGAGCCAGCATCACCGTGGAAGGCACAGACGTGGGAGCGATCACCGACATCGACGGACGCTTCTCCATCGAGGCCTCGACCGGCAACGTCCTCCGCTTCACCTATCTGGGCTACCAGCCGGCAAGCGTCAAGGTGACAGAGAAGGCTGTCTACAACATCCAGCTGACAGGCGACGTGGACGTGCTGAGCGAGGTCGTGGTCACGGCCCTGGGCATCAGACGCGAGCAGAAAGCCCTGAGCTACAACGTCCAGCAGGTCAAGTCCGAGCAGCTTCTCGCCGTCAAGGACGCCAACTTCATCAACAGCCTCGGCGGTAAGGTGGCCGGTGTCACGATCAACAGCAGCTCCGCCGGAGTCGGAGGAGCCAGCAAGGTGGTGATGCGTGGTGTCAAGTCCATCGAGCAGAGCAGCAACGCCCTCTACGTCATCGACGGAGTTCCGATGTACAACTTCGGAGGAGGAGGCGACAAGGAGTTCGGATCAAGGGGAATGACCGAGAGCATCGCCGACCTCAACCCTGACGACATCGAGAGTGTGTCCGTCCTGACCGGAGCGGCAGCGGCGGCGCTGTACGGAAGCAACGCGGCCAACGGAGCCATCGTGATCACCACCCGCAAGGGAGAGGCCGGAAAGCCTAAGGTCTCCTTCTCCACCAACACCGAGTTCGTCACCCCGTTCGTCCTTCCTGAGTTCCAGAACCGCTACGGCACGGGAAGCCGGGGAAAGTCCGACGGCTCCACGATCCTCAGCTGGGGGCCTCTCCTCAACGAGTCCTCCCGCACCGGCTACGAGCCGAGGGACTTCTTCGAGACCGGCAAGGTCTACACCAACTCCCTGACCCTCTCCGCGGGAACGGAAAAGAACCAGACCTTCGTCTCCGCGGCCTCCGTCAAGTCCGACGGCATGGTTCCGAACAACACCTACAACCGTCTCAACTTCACGTTCCGCAACAGCACGAGCTTCCTGGACGGCAGGATGCGCCTCGATGTCGGCGGAAGCTACATCATCCAGAATGACAGGAACATGACCAACCAGGGAGTCTACTCCAATCCGGTCACTCCGGTCTACCTGTTCCCTCGCGGCGACGACTTCAGTCTCGTCAAGACCTTCGAGCGCTGGGATCCGGCCCGCAAGATCAAGACCATGTTCTGGCCGCAGGGCGAGGGTGACCTCAGGATGCAGAACCCTTACTGGATAGCCTACCGCAACCTGCGCCTCAACAACCGTAGACGCTACATGCTCTCCGCCGCCCTCAGCTACGACATCACCCCTTGGCTGAACCTGTCGGGGCGTGTACGCATCGACAACTCCACGACGAAGTACGAGCAGAAACTCTACGCGAGCTCCAACTCCACCATCACCGAAGGCAGCACCCAAGGCTACTACGCCGTGGCGGATCCACAGGAACGTCAGACCTACGCCGACATCCTCGCCAACGTTGACAAGCGATTCGGCGACTTCTCCATCGTGGCCAACCTCGGAGCCAGCATCTCCGACAACCGCTACGACGAGTTGAGCTACCGCGGCCCGATCAGGGAGAACGGTATCCCTAACGTGTTCAACGTCTTCGATCTGGACAACACCAAGAAGAAGGCCCGTCAGGAAGGATGGAACGAGCAGACCCAGTCCGTCTTCGCCAGTGTCGAGGCCGGATGGAAGAGCATGCTGTTCCTCACCCTCACCGGCAGGAACGACTGGGCTTCCCAGCTTGCGAACTCATCAACCTCGTCGTTCTTCTATCCGTCCGTGGGACTTTCGGCGATCCTGTCCGAGATGCTTCCGATGCCGAAGGCCATCGACTACGCCAAGGTACGCGCCTCCTTCAGTTCCGTCGGAATGCCGTACCCACGCAACCTGACATCGCCTACCTATGAATATGACGAGACCACCCAGACCTGGAAACCTAAGACCCACTACCCGATCGGCACCCTCAAGCCCGAGCGCACCGACTCCTGGGAACTTGGTCTGGATCTGCGCCTGTTCAAGGACTTGAGTCTCGCACTGTCCTGGTACCGGGCCAACACAATGAACCAGACCTTCGACCCGAAGATCTCCGTTTCGTCCGGTTACTCCACGATCTACCTCCAGACAGGTCACGTGCGCAACCAGGGAGTCGAGCTATCCCTCGGCTACCGGCACACATGGAGAAACGGCTTCCGCTGGGAGTCCGGCTTCACGATGTCCGCCAACAGGAACCGCATCGTCGAACTTGTCAAGGACTACCGCCACCCGGAGACCGGAGAGATCATCAACAAGGACAGGCTTGACGTGGGAGGCCTCGGCAAGGCGCGGTTCATCCTCAAGACCGGCGGCACCCTCGGCGACCTCTACACCCAGTCCGGCCTCAAGCGCGACGTGAACGGCATGGTCGAGATCGACCCGTCCGGCGGCCTTGTGACCGTTGACAACCTTCAGGACATCAAGCTCGGAAGCGTCTTCCCTAAGGCCAACCTGGCTTGGCGCAACGCCTTCGACTGGAAGGGTGTCCACCTGAGCGCCCTCGTCACCGCCCGTCTTGGCGGCGTGGTCTACTCAGCCACACAGGCGGCCATGGACCAGTACGGAGTCTCCGAGTCATCAGCCCTAGCGAGGGACAACGGAGGAGTCCTCGTCAACGGACGCACCCTTGTCGACGCCCAGACCTGGTACACCGCCATCGGCACCCAGAGCGGGCTTCCGCAGTACTACACCTACAGCGCCACCAACGTCCGTCTCCAGGAAGTCAGCATAGGCTACACCCTGCCGCGCTCCTGGTTCGGGAACATCTGCTCCGTACAGCTTTCCGTTGTCGGACGCAACCTGCTGATGATCTGCAACAAAGCGCCGTTCGATCCGGAGTCTGTGGCCTCCACGGGCAACTACTACCAGGGCATCGACTACTTCATGATGCCGAGTACCCGCAGCGTCGGTCTGAACGCAAGGATTAACTTTTAAAGCCCAAAGAACATGAAACCACACAAAATAACAACGGTCCTCATCACCTTGGCTCTCGTCCTCGTCTCCTGCACGGACAACTTCGACAAACTCAACAGGAAACCCTATCAGGTTGACAACGAGGAGCTTCAGCGCGAAGGCTACATCATAGGCTCCACCCTCAAGGGAATGCAAGGCCTCGTCGTGCCGACCCAGGAGCATCTCTACCAGTTCATCGAGGCCCTGGCCGCCGGACCATTCGCCGGCTACTTCGGAGCCACCGTGGCCTGGACGGACAAGTTCGAGACCTACAACCCTCCGGTAGACTGGCAGAACAAGACATTCTCGGATGTGTTCACAAAGACGTACCCGTTCTACCGCGACATCCTCAACTTCACGGACGATCCTGTGGCCGTGGCCCTTGCCAAGCTCATGAGGGTGGCGATAATGCACAGGATGACCGACATGTACGGCCCGATCCCATATTCAAAAGTACTCGCCGACACCGAGGGAGAGTCCCTCGCCGTTGCCTATGACACCCAGGAGGAGGTCTACCGCCGGATGCTTGTTGAGCTCGACGAGGTCAGCGCCGTCCTTTCGGAGAACCTCGGCCTCGGCGCCGAAGCCTTCCGCAAGTACGATGATGTCTACTTCGGAGACCTCACCAAATGGTTCCGCTTCACCAACTCCCTGAAGCTCAGGATGGCGATGCGCATGGTCTATGCCGACGAGGCCGCCGCCCGCAAGGCAGCCGAGGAGGCCGTCGCCGCCGGGGTCATCACGGCCAACGCCGACAACGCCTTCCTCACCGTGGCCGAGAACCGCTCCGCGATGGTGTTCAACGACTGGAGCGACCACCGCGTGGGAGCCGACCTGATCAGCTACATGAACGGCTACTCCGACCCTCGCCGCGAGAAGATGTTCACAAAAGGCCTCTACAACAAGAAGGAGGACTTCTACGGCATCCGCATCGGCATCGACGTGGCCAACAAAGACATCGTGACCGGAGTGTACTCCCGTCCTGTCATCACCGAGACCAGCCCGTTCCTCTGGATGAACGCCGCCGAAGTCACGTTCCTCCGCGCGGAGGGAGCGCTGAGGGGATGGAATATGGGCGAGGATGCGAAGTCTCTCTACAACACCGCCATAGCCCTCTCGTTCGAGCAGTACGGCGTCGCAGGGGCGGATGAATATTCATCGGACACCGAGAAAATCCCCGCCGCCTACAACGACCCTCTTGGCACCTATTCCGACAAGACAGGCCCGCGCAGCAGGATCACCATTGCCTGGGAGGACGGCGACGCGAACTTCGAACGCAACCTTGAGCGCGTCATCACCCAGAAATGGATAGCCATTTTCCCTCTATGCGTCGAGGCGTGGAGCGAGTTCCGCCGCACCGGCTACCCGAAACTCATCCCGGTTGTGGAGAACAAGAGCGGAGGAACCATCGACTCCGGCGTGATGATCCGACGCCTGTGGTACCCGCCTCTGGAGTATTCAGAGAACCCTAAGAACATCGCCGCCGCCGTCGCAGCCCTCGGAGGCCCTGACAACGGAGGCACAAGACTTTGGTGGGACAAAAAGCCATGAGGCCGCTTCCCTCCATCCGAAAGAGTGACACAAACGACAATCAAACAGATAATTAATGAATATGAATATGAAAGCGACAGCATCACCTGCCACCCTTCTTCTCCGCTTCTGCCTTTCGCTCCTCGCCGCCGCCTGTCTTCTGGCCGGCTGCTCCGAGTGGAACGAGACAGAGCCTCTGGAGCTGAAGGTGAAAGGGGCCAAGGAACGCGCCCCTGAACTATGGACACGCTACATGGGAGTCCTGCGTGACTACAAGAGCAGCAGCCACTTCCTCACCTACGCCCGCTTCGACAACGGAGCCGAGAAACCCGTCAACGAAGGCGGCTACCTCCGTTCCCTGCCTGACTCACTGGACATCGTGACCCTCGCCCATCCTGACAGGCTCACCGGATTCGACAAGGAGGACATCCCGTCACTTCAGGAGAAGAGCACCAAGGTTCTGCTTCTGGTGGACTATGCGGGGATGGCCGGAACCGAGCTGGGCGATGTCTCCAGACTCGGAGCCTATCTGGACAAGATCACAGGCCTTGCAGCCGAACTCGGCCTGGACGGATTCGCGTTCACCTGCAACCCGCTCTACTCCGGCACCGATGCCGAGATAGCGGCCCGCAAGGAGGCAGCCGCACTCATCGTCTCAAGACTCTCATCCGCCGCCGGAGCGTCCGGAACGCTGGTCTTCGAAGGACTGCCGGAAGCCCTTGAGCCTTCGGACATCGCGAAGCTCAGCCTTTTGGTCGCCCCGACAGCCGACCTTGACAACGTCGTGGATCTCAAGCTGATGATGGCAGGGATTCTCTCCGCCCCGGGCATCAGCAAAGACAAGGTGCTGCTCTCCGCATCGATCGGAGGCGAGATGGCCGACGGCAACAACGTCAAGAAAAGCCAGGTCCCGCTGATCATGGACTATGTCGCCTCCCTCGGCCCGCTCGGAGGTCTGGCCATCCGTGGCATCGGAGACGACTACTACAACTCCGCGATGAACTACGCGGTCACCCGTTCGGTCATCCGCTCGATGAACCCGTCAAGATAACCCATAAAAAACAAGAGACATGAAAACGAAATACATAACCACAATTATCCTCCCGATGCTCGCCCTCTGCGCCGCCGGGCTCACCGCGTGCGAGGAGGAGGCGATCGGCCTTGACGCTGGCACCCTCCAGGACGAGGAATCCTTCGCCCTCATCAGGAGCGCCATGCGCAGCGACCATTCCTTCTCCGGAATCACAAAGGTAGACCTCTTCGCCGCCGAGGAAGGCAAGGATCCCGAGACCGTCATCATCGACGAACTCTTCCTCACTCTTGACAAGCCCGCCACAGGCGACGTGACCGCCGAAATCATCATCGGCGACACCTTCACCGAAGAATACCTTGCCGAAGTGGAAAGAAGAAACGCACAGGTAGTGGCGACCTGGAAACTATATGGTACAAATTATTACAAAATACTGTTTGAAATGGAACTGCTTCCTACTGCTAACCTAAACCTAAACAGCGAGACTCTTTGTATAAAAACGGGCGATTCTAATTCAGAAAGATTATCTATCAAAATAAATAATACAAATCTTGACCTTCACACAATCTATCTGCTTCCTCTTGAGATCAGGCTGAAAGATTCACATGGAAATAATTCCGTTAGGAAACTTCAATATATAGTTAGTATTAATCCGTATCAAACAATAGCAGACAGCGGTATAGTTCCAGCGGATGAAGAAATAATGGCTGAAAGCGAGACAGATTTCATGTCTGTGTTTTATGTAAACACAGAACTTTATCAACCGTTATTGGCTGACGTGATGCTCATTCGTAGAAAAGCAAAGGGTTCTGATGCAACGTTCTATTTCGCAGGCAGTGTTGTAAATATAAAACATGCCGTAGTTGACTATGACTCTAACGACGGCAACAGTGTTCTTTCTTTAAGTCCTGATTTACGTTACGTGCTTGAGAATGCCGTAAAATATATTCGTCCACTCCAAGCCAGAGGGAAAAAAGTTTGTTTATGCATTCAGGGCGGAGGAAAAGGGTTAGGCTTTTGCAACATGAACGAATCACAAATCAGACATTTCTCCGAACAAGTGAAGAACACCATCGAAGTTTATGGCTTAGACGGTATTAACCTTTGGGACGAGGATAGTGGTTATGGCAAGGAAGGTATGCCTTCAATAAACACCACCTCTTACCCGAAGCTGATAAAAGTTCTTCGTAATGCATTACCAGATAAACTTATTACAATTGTAGACAAGGATGAGCCTACGGAATACTTTTATGACGTAGCGGCATGCGGAGGAATTGAAGTCGGCAAGTATATTGATTATGCTTGGCACGGCTATTCAGAAGAACATGAACCTATACAGATTATAGAGCCTTGGGAAGCAAACCAGCAATTCAGTAAATACATACGCAAGCCAATCGCAGGACTAACTCCCGAAAAATATGGAAGTGTGAACATTCCACGATATAAGACCAATCCTTCAGGAGAGGCAAATCCTATGGAGTACTACAAAAATGTTGAAGACTCTTACAATATATTAGCTGGTTGGAAATCAACTGGACATAAAAATAATAACATTATCGTTTTTGGTTTTGATTTGAGAGCAAACGAACAAACTGCATACGAAGGGTATCTTGGATCAACATGGAGTTTCTATACTTATTTTCATGATGAGGGTAGAGCAGGAGTTCAATTAGATAATGGCTCTTGGACAACAAAAAAAGGAAAATATACTTTTTCTCATGAAAGTACATGTAAGTACAATTACATAACATATGGTATGTTCAGAAAAGACTGGTAACAGTATGATTTAACTAATGATTATATGGTTAACACTATCTAACAATAACACTATACTCCAATGGACAGATAAACACAAATAGTACCTCAGGTTGCGATATGCGGCTGGGTACGCAGTTTTTTTCGGCTAAATAAGGACTAACATATGGTTCCATCAAAAGTTCCTTATGTACCCCATACAAAGCTGAATCTTAATTATCAATCCTTGAGGGGGAAGTTAGGCTATGTAAACGGCCTCCTCCTATCAGGGGAAAATTCATTTTTACAATCATTATTTTTATTTCAGAATTATGAAAACATTTAATGCTAACTGGTTTTATTTGCTGTTTGTCGCAACGGTTTTTTCATCCGTATCTCAAAGTTGCAGCAATAAGGAAGCCTCTCTGTCAAGAGAAGCCTCCTCAAATGTGACATCCCTCTCCACACGCGCAGTTGGGACGAAAACTCCTAAACTCACTGTTTATGTCGAGACCAACGACATAAACCCTCTCAATGCCGGAGAGTACTACTTCTGCAACTCTTCCCCACGTGAGGAAGTTGTTGACCACGTCATCCTGTTCGCTTCCAACATCCGCGGAAACGCTACTTCCGCTTGGCTGCATCACAACCAGAATCAAACTTACATTCTGAACAATGTCAGCACCTTGGTTCAGCCATTGCAGAACAAGGGGATCAAGGTTCTGCTTGGTCTGCTTGGCGATCACACCGGAGTAGGATTCGCTAACCTCAATGCGGCCATGCTCGAAAGTTTCGCCCAGCAAGTGGCGACCTGTGTCAACACCTACGGGCTGGACGGAGTGGATCTTGATGACGAGTACGCGAGATACGATCTGGCACCTGCCGGACTGCCATCTCCGAGCGCGGTCATTTTAGGCAATCTCGTCACCAGGCTTCGCCAACTGATGCCTAACAAACTGATCACGGCATTCTCCTATGGTAATTATATTCCATATATGGGCGCGACGGTCTTTAATTCGCTTGACTACATGCACCCTAATTACGGGTGCAACGCAACACCGCCTACAGGATTGCCTAAAAGTAAGTGGGCGAAATTGTCAGTCCACATCTATAGCGAAGGATACACATATCCGAATAGTTCGGCAATTCAAAGTTGTACAGAAGATTATGATGACTATGGGAATTTGATGATATTCAACCTACGCCAATGGGATGCTTCTAATACAATGAATAATTTTGCTTCAAATGTTTGGGATAGAACCGTTTGCTGGACTGGTGTAGTACACAACAAAAATTATTAATTGTTTTGATTTCCAATCGGACACAATGTGCCAATGGAGTGTCTGACGGTGATAATAAACCGTAATCATTATGACACATAGTAACATTACTAGTATATTCATTTGCCTCGCCGCCGCGGCCATGCTCGCACTGCTGGCCGCATGCGGTGAGCGGGACTACACCAAGGATTCCCCTTTCGACAATGTGGTCTACATCGACGCCGCCCGCGTCAAGGAACTCAACCAGTTCACCTTCAACAACGTGACCGAGACCGGCTCCCGCACCCTCGCCGCCACCCTCGCCTTCCCGGCCGAGCAGGACGTTAGCGTCAGCATCGGAGCCGACCCGTCCCTGGTCTCCCTCTACAGCTCCCGTCTCGGCGGAGGCTATTCCACCCTCGACCCCAAGCACTACACCCTTTCGGCCTCCTCGGTGGTCATCCCCGCCGGCCACGCCGTCTCGAAGCCCGTCACCGTGGACTTCCACGCCTTGACCGACCTTGAGATCGACAAAGGCTACCTCCTCCCTGTCACCATCGGAGGCGTGTCCGGAGGCATGGGCGTGCTTGAGGGCTCACGCACCGTCTGCTATGTCGTGCGCCGCTCCAGCGCCATCACCTCGGCGGTCAGCCTTCGTAACAACTACTTCGAGGTGCCGGGTTTCGACGCCGGCAGCCCTACCGCCGATGTGGTCAACGGCCTGAAGCAGCTGACCTACGAGGCCATCGTCCGTGTCAACGACTTCGGTGACGACAAGCGGGAGATCTCCACGATCATGGGCATCGAGCAGTACTGTCTCCTCCGCTTCGGTGACTCAGGCTGGCCGAAACAGCAGCTTCAGTTCGCAGTCCACGAGATCAAGTTCCCGGCTCCGGACAAGACCAAGATCCTCCAGCCGGGCGAGTGGTACCACGTGGCCGTGACCCACGACACCGAGTCCCGGACCGCCTCCATCTACGTTGATGGCCAGCTCTACAGCTCCATCGACAACTACGGCAAGGCAGAGGACATCAACCTTGGCAAGCAGGAGCGCGGCAAGCACTTCATGTTCAAGATCGGCCACTCCTACGGCGAACCCGACGACATGTCCCGCATGCTGGACGGCGAGATCTGCGAGGTCCGCGTCTGGAGCGTGGTCCGCACCCGGGAGGAGATCTACAGGAACATGTACGATGTGGATCCGCAGACCCCGGGCCTGTGCGCCTACTGGAAGTTCAACGAAGGCCAAGGCGACACCGTGAAGGACTGGACCGGTCACGGCAACGACGCCGTCTCCCACTCCCCGGCCACCTGGCCGACCGGCATAGAAGTCCCCGTCAAGAACAAAGACTGATACCCACGGTCAGCTACGGAGTGGGCCAAAGACCCGGCTTAGTCCTCGGACAAAGGCTCCAACCCGTGGCACCTAACCTCTTGAAAATAACCAACATAAGCATTCTCGTGGTACCCAATACCCCCACCACGAGAATGCTTATATTGTTAATACTCATCATATTACCTGCCACGCCATATTCCCCTTATCCCCCAGCATTTCCACACCGCTCCTATTCCCGCACGCCATTCCCCTTATCCCCCAGCATTCCACACAGCTCCTGTTCCCGCACGCCATTCCCCTTATCCCCCAGCATTCCACACCACCTCCTGTTCCCGCACGCCATTCCCCTTATCCCAGCATTCCACACCGCTCCTATTCCAGCACGCCAGACACCGCTCACAACCCGGTCGCGGCACCTGTCGAAGCATCCGCGCATCCCATGCTTGACGGCGATTCCTACCTGTTCGCTATGGCGTCCATGGCCAGCGTGAAGGAATCCCGTTTATTATTTATAGACTTTTTGTTATCTTTGTGTCTGGAACGGTAATTGCGGTTACCGTCCCGGACATTTTAATTTTATTGATTATGGAAAAGATAGCTTCTAACGAAAATTTTGCTGAGATACTCTCTGACAGCAAGCCTGTTCTGGTGGACTTCTGGGCGACCTGGTGCGGCCCTTGCCGTATGCTGGCCCCGACTGTGGATACCATCGCCTCTGAATATGACGGCAAGGTCACGGTCGTGAAATGCAACGTGGACGACTGCGAGGATGTGGCTGCCGAGTATGGTATCAGGAATATTCCTACCCTGCTGTTCTTCAAGGGCGGCCAGGTGGTGGACAAGCTTGTCGGCAATGTGCCGAAGAGCGAGATTACCGCCAAGCTGGACACGCTTGTCTAATCTTATCCAAAAAAACTGAAGAAATGAAAAAGTTAGTATTCGCTGCCGCCATTGTGGCAGCCACAGTGTTTTGCACTGACGCTTCCGCCCAGCGCTACAATTCCGCCCGTGTCGGATTGATGGGAGGATTCACCTCATCCTCGACCTCGATCAAGAACATGGATTCCAAATCCGTCTCCTTGTACCACGTAGGCCTTACCGCCGAGATTCCGCTTCTTGGCGGATTCGCCATCCAGCCGGGCCTTCTCTATCAGGTGAAGGGAATGTCGGCTGACAAATTCAACAGCTCTTCCATCTCGGAATCCCTTGGGTCTTTCGAGACCAAGGTAGGCTACCTTGAGGTGCCTGTCCAGGTGCAGTGGGGGTTGGATCTTCTGGCTTTCCGCCCTTATGTCTTAGCGGAGCCTTTCGTGGGCTTCCGCCTCGGACAGAGTACCAAAGGCGAGGCCGCCGACAAGCTCAAGGACAATCTTAAGAAAGTCGAGTACGGTCTTGGTGTTGGAGCAGGAGTCGATGTCTGGAGGCTTCAGCTTTCTGTCAAGTATTTCTGGAACTTTGGAAAGATATATGACAAGGATGGCAATGTCGGCCCGATCGGCGACACAGTGAAGGACGCCGTGAAGGACGCTGTCAACAACGGTAACAATTTCAACGGTGTCATGGTGTCCGCCGCGTTCTTCTTTTAATCGCCGGAAGTGAATGAATGAGGAACGGAAGGTCGTGATTTACTGCTCGGCAAGTTACGACATCGACCAAAAGTACAATCAAGCTGCGCGGGAAGTGACCCGCGCGGCTTGTTCGCTTGGTTACACGATTGTCTCCGGCGGAGCCATCAAGGGCACCATGGGAGCTGTGGCCGATGAGGTCGCCCGTTGCGGAGGCCGTCACATCGGCGTTCTGCCGCATTTCATGGAACAGTACAAGTTTCCCGGCCTTGACCAGGTGATTTGGACGGACACTTTGGCCGAGCGCAAGGAAAAGATGCGTGAGGGTACTTGTGCAGCGATAGCGCTACCTGGCGGCATAGGCACTCTCGATGAGGTGATCGGGACGTTGACTTTGGCGAAACTGGACAAGTACGACGGGGAAATCTTCGCGTTGAACCTTGACGGATTCTATAATCCGTTGAAAGACCTGCTGGACCACTATGTGAGGACGGGGATGCTCGACGTGCGTTCAAGGGGGTTGATAGAGTTCCCTGACACTGTCTCCGAACTTGTCGGACATTTGGACTAAACACGGAACGGATGACTCTGGAAGAAGTTAGAATATTCCTTGGCAAGGATTGGGAGGACACGGATGCCTTGATCAGGTCTTCCTTGGAAAGTGACATCGAATTGTTGAATGCCACCAATGCGGCAATCCTTTCCCACGGCGGAAAGCAGTTGCGCCCGCTGATCTCCCTGCTTGTGGCGAGGGCTTGTTCCGGAGGAGTCGCGAACGCGGACAGCATTCACTATGCTGCTGCGTCTGAATTGCTGCACAATGCCACCCTGCTTCATGATGACGTGGCCGACAGCAGTTCGGAAAGGCGTGGCTGTCCTACAGTGATGTCTTTGCTCGGAGGTGCGGCTTCCGTTCTGATAGGGGACTATTGGCTTGTCAGAGCCATGGAGAACATACTTGCGTCATCCGCTCACGGAAATGAGGTGATCAGAATATTCTCCAGAACATTGAGCCACCTTGCCGAAGGGGAGATGCTTCAGCTGCAGAAAGCCACGAGCGGAGACACGGACGAGAAGGACTATTTGAGGATAATCTACAGCAAGACGGCCTCTTTGTTTGAATCCTCGGCGGTTTCCGCGGCGATCTCCGTCAACGCCACGCCCGAACAGGTCGAGGCGGTAAGAGACTATGCGGTGAGTCTGGGAATCGCATTCCAGATCAAGGATGACATTTTCGATTACTCCGACGGCAAGGACATAGGCAAACCGGTGGGCATCGATCTGGAGGAGCAGAAGATCACATTGCCGCTGCTGGGGGCTCTCAAATCAGTGAGCGCCGAGGAAGAGGCTGCGATAAGAAAAAAAGTGACCGACATCCATGAGCATCCGGAGTACAAGGAGGAAATCAGAAACTTCGTGCGCGACCGGAAGGGCGTTGAATATGCCGTCTCTGTCCTCAAAGAATATGTCGCCAAGGCTAATGAAGCCCTTTCGGTCTTGCCGGATTCCCGGGAGAAGGAATATCTTACAAGAATCGCCGGATTCACGGCTTACAGGAACAACTGATGAGGCTGGATGAGATCATAGGGAACCACGATGCCGTCAAGGCGTTGAGAGGGATGGCCGAAAGCGGGCGCATTCCTCATGCCATGATGCTCTACGAGAACGACGGGTGCGGGGCGATGGCTCTTGTCATGGCGTTTCTGAGTCAGGTCATGTGTGATGAGCATAAGGTTTCCAATCTCATACATCCGGATGTGCATTATGTTTACCCGGTGGCGAACGGCTCAAAAGTCACCGAGAAGGTGGAGAACCTCAGGGCGGAGTTATTCCTTGAATATTGGAGGTCTTTGATGACGTCCAATCCTTATGCCCTTGAGTCTGAGGTCAGCGAGGCTTTCGGAATAGAAGGCAAGCAGTCTGGAATCAACAATGCCGAGGCTAAGGAGATTCTGGAGACGGTGTGGCTGACCTCGGTTGAAGGTGGATGGAAGGCTGTTGTTGTCTATTTGCCGGAGAAGATGAATGCCGCTTCCGCCAACAGACTGCTCAAGGCGATTGAGGAACCTCCTGAGAAGACCTTGTTCATCATGATCACCCACGCCCCGGAGAAAGTCATGCAGACCATCTCGTCGAGATGCCAGGCGATCCGTGTCCTGCCATATTCGAAAAATGAGATTGTGGAGATTCTGACAACCAGTTTCGGGAAAACGTCGGATGAGGCTTCACAGGCGGCGTTGGTTGCGGGAGGCAGTGTCG
Organism: uncultured Alistipes sp.; assembly: GCA_900544195.1. Taxonomy (GTDB): domain Bacteria; phylum Bacteroidota; class Bacteroidia; order Bacteroidales; family UBA932; genus Cryptobacteroides. Next base: position 57,100 of record UQUJ01000008.1, read on the forward strand.
GCGCGGCGCTCCGCTACCTTTCCGGGAAGGAGGACTATCTGCGCCAGATGGAGATATTCAAAGGCCTTGTTGACGCCCTCGCCTCGAAGGATCTTTCCGCCGCTTTGGGATGGGGGGAAGCGATGGCAGCGCTGCCGTCGCGTGAAAACCAGAAAGCTTTTTGTAAATTTGCGGGTGAAAGTCTGCGCAAGGTGTTTCTGATTCAGCAGAATCTGCCGCAGATAGCGGGTATCTCGCATGAGGAAAGGGAGTTTTTCACCATGCTTGCGTCACGCTGCCGTAAGAGTTTTCCGAGAATGGCGGTTTCGTGTCTGGACAGGGCGCAGGTGCTGATAGACAGGAATGTTAACCAGAAGATTCTCTTCACCGACCTTGTGGGACGGTTGTATTTGATTTTCTGATAATTATGGATATATATGGGAAATATTGATAAAGAGGCGATAAAGTTTGACTGTAACCGGGGGTGCACAATCTCACAGGATCAAGAGACAGGTGAATATGACTGCAACTACCGTCAGGGATGCTGCAAGTTGAAAGACTACGACTGGCTTCATGGAATACGTCAGGAACAGTACAAGGATCTGTTTGAGGTTCGTTTCAAAAACACCCGGAAAGGGATTTATGTCAATGCGTCCGGCCAAGGGATCAAGGCCGGGGATTTGGTCATAGTCGAGGCCACAAACGGTCATGACCTTGGAATCGTTACTCTGGAAGGACCTGTCGTGGGTCGTCAGATGAAGTGTAAGGGCATTGATCCTGAGGCTGCTCCTCTGAAGAAAATCTACCGTAGGGCCAAACCTTTCGACATCGCCAAGTGGCAGGAGGCCATAGCCCGTGAGCAGGACACGATGATCCAGGCGCGCAGAATCGCCGCGGAACTCGGTCTGGACATGAAGATCGGGGACGTGGAGTTTCAGGGAGACGGCACGAAAGCCATTTTCTATTACATAGCCGACGGACGTGTTGATTTCCGTCAGCTGATCAAGGTCTATGCGGAGGAATTCCGCATCAGGATCGAGATGAAGCAGATCGGAGCACGTCAGGAGGCCGGTCTGATCGGTGGTCTCGGAGTCTGCGGACGGGAGCTATGCTGCGCCAATTTCATCACGAATTTCCAGTCGATTTCCACATCGGCGGCTCGTACCCAGGATCTATCCCTGAATCCGCAGAAGCTGGCGGGTCAGTGCGGGAAACTGAAATGCTGCCTGAACTACGAGGTCGCGAACTATCTGGATGCCCAGTCACGTATTCCTAAAGTCGCCGAACCGCTTGAGTTCGAGGACGGCCCGGCTTATCTGATCAAGACGGACATCCTTCAGGAGGTGATGTATTTCTCCTACGAGAAGGGTTCGCTTGCGAACCTGTACCCTGTGTCGGCTTCCGAGGTCGCGCAGATCATCATGATGAACCGCAACGGTCAGAAGCCGGAGTCTCTGAAGAGCGAGCCGGAGCCGACGGGCCCTCAATTTGTCTCTGCGGTTGGCGACGACAGCATCACAAGGTTCGACAAGCCGAAGAAAAACAAGAACAAGAACCGTAACAAGAGCAAGGTTAAGTCTAAAGCCGTTGCTGCGTCTGGAATCGGTTCGGCCGAGGCTCAGGCTAAACCTGTTTCTGATGGCTCTCCAGTAGCTTCGAGGCCGGAAGGTTCCAACTCAAGAAACCGTGGACCGCGCGGTAATGGTAACGGCCGTCCGCAGCGTCAGCGTGGGGATGGATCACGTGGAGACAACCAGCGTGGAGGCAGTCCGCGCGTGGATGGACCACGTGGAGACAACCAGCGTGGAGACGGTCAGCGCGTGGATGGACCACGTGGAGACAACCAACGTGGAGACGGTCAGCGCGTGGATAGAGACACTGAGCCGAAACCAAAGACCGATGCGTAACCTTCTCCTGGCGCTGGTTCTGTCGCTGGCCGTGGCTTCATGCTCGCGGCCTTCGTCTTATGAGCCTTTTGTGGTCAGAGAGAAGGCCGAGTACGGTGACACCTACATATTCAATCTGGATTTGTCGGATTCCACCGTGTCTTACGGATTGGATTTCTACACAAGGTTGGAACGTCCCGCGTTCGGAGAGTTTCCTGCGGACAGCATTTCTCTTGATTTGAGGTGGATTTCTCCGTCGGATTCGGTCATCCTGTCTGACACGACATTCATACGGGTTGACGCACCGGTGGATTCTTCCTACTATTCAAGGGATTTTGTGTCTGGCTACAAAGCTGCCCTGAATCTCCCTGAACATGGACAGTGGAGATTGAAAGCCAAGGTGTTGAACGATTCTGAAGCGATCCGGGGATTGGGCGTGGTATTCACAAGAAAGGAAAATGGGACACGATAAACTTAGAAAATTCGCGGAGAACGAGACATTCTCCTGCCTTCTCCAGCCGGAAGCCGGCTCGGTGTTGGATAAATCCGAGGCCACTGATGGCTTGAGACTCAAGAACCACCCGATCAAGGGACATTGGAACGAGAAAATGTTCACCGCTGCTCAGCCGATCGTGCTGGAACTTGGCTGCGGAAAAGGGGAGTACACGATCGATCTCTCACGTAGGGAACCGTCCCTGAACTACATCGGGGTGGACATCAAGGGCGCCCGGCTTTGGAAAGGAGCGAAGTTCGCCACGGAGAACCATCTTCCGAATGTGGCCTTCCTGCGCACCAGAATCGAGTTCATCGAGGCCTTCTTCGCTCCCGATGAGGTTTCGGAAATATGGCTGACCTTCTCCGACCCGCAGATGAAGAGCGAGAACTGCCGTCTCACAAGCCCGCTTTTCCTTGAGCGTTACCGCAAGTTCCTGAAAAAGGGCGGAATAGTCCACCTCAAGACGGACAGCCGCTTTCTTTATGAATATTCCAAAGCGGTGGCGGAGCAGAATGGGTTGAGGATTCTGGCCGGCACCAATGATCTTTACGGAACGGGGCGGCAGGATCTGTCTGGTTGTGCATTGCGTTCGGTCGCCGGAGAATCCGCGATTGACGCCCTGTTCGAAGTCCAGACTTTCTACGAGAGGATGTTCACGGCCCAAGGCTACAAGATCACCTATCTGAGTTTCGTGATCGACCATGTCGGTCCATATCTCCACCCCGATTTCGATTCCGACCACTGGCGCTCCGTCGAAGGTCCCCGTCACTTCTCCCACCAGCCGGAAAAGAAACAATAGAACCTCCTCTGATTCTTGGAGAGCTTGTCATACGGCCATCGGTCACTTCGACAGGCTCAGCGGCTATTGTTCTTTGTATCTGTGTTCTTTGTATCTGTCCATTCCGTGGCCACCGAACCTGTCGAAGTGACCACGGCGCAGAACACTTAATGCGATTTCCACAGGCGCATTAAAACCTTTAGTAACCCTTAAAAAATAACTTGGCAATCTTTGCTTGTCTTTTCGGTCTATATCTCATCAGTCATGTGCCACCGGCACACTCGTTCTTCCCAAAGACATCTATCCTCGAAAATACCGCCAAATCTTTATCAACTTATTTTTAACGCTTACTTAGAAGCTGTTTTGAATTGTTTGTTTGAAGGTTAAGAGCAAGCTCTTTCCCTG
>UQUJ01000009.1 GCA_900544195.1 uncultured Alistipes sp.
GAAAAGAGATCTAGACCGAAAAGATTCCTTAAGATGATGCAGGTTATTTTTTGAAGGTTACTCATCCCTCTGCGGCAACATTTTCGTGCATATTCGTTCCCCAGGAGAGCAATAGCGTTTGTGGGCAAGTTCATTGCTCGTAGATGAATATCTTTTGCTATTTTTGCATCGGAAATGGGACAATTCGTGATCAGGGCGCTGAATGCGGCCGGACATATTACGGCTCAGCCGATGCGCGGAATGATCAGGGAGGACTGGTCGTTTATCTATCTTATTTCCGGAGAGGTGCTTACGGATGTTGAAGGGAATCCTTACCTGCTGCGGGGGCAGGATTGCGCATTGATTCCGCCGCAGTTGGCATATTCAGTGAAATATTTCAAGGATTCCATCGGGTATATGGGAGCGTTCTCTTCCAGACTGCTGCGTAATTCCGCGCATAGGGTGCTGAGACTCCGTACTCCAAGTGTGATGACTATTCCGATGGAGGACAAGGTGTTCTTCGACGAGCTTCTGATCAGAATGAGCAGATTCTCAGAGGATTTTCCTACTGTACAGGGACTGCTTGAGGTTTTGCTTGGGCAATTTGACAGCGCCATCCCTCCAAACAACGGAACGGCGTCGGTCAGATTAAGCTCCGCCTATCTTGGACGGGTATTTGACACCTCGCGTCCGTTCAGCGGAGTGTCCGGCTATGCCGGGGAACTTGGTGTCACGCCGAATCACCTGAATCGTGTGGTGAAATCCGAGACAGGACGCAGTGCCGGAGAGTGGATCGAAAACGCAAGACTCACGCTGGCCAGAACCCTTCTGCACGATCCGGACATCCCAATTTCGGAAGTGTCCTACAGACTCGGTTTCGAGGATCCCGCCTACTTCTCACGTTTCTTCAGAAAACTGGTCGGGATGTCACCGACTGACTTCAGAGGCATGTAAGCTGTCTTTTTTTAAGAGGGGCGTTCCGGTACCGGCAGGCCATGGCGACCCACACGCTTCGCGCGCCCTATCCGGGTGAATGGCCGCCATAACCTTCCGGCTCCGGAGAGGTAAGATCATTGCATAAAAAGTCCAAATCCAAATCACATATTCATAAGTCTCCATGGCTTTGGCTGGAGTATTTTTGCACTCGTTATGCTTACAGCCCTTGCGACATCATTGCTGATGGTACTTCAGCCTGTTCCTCAAGTGAGAGACACGATCTCCGGTTCGGTCGTGACCTCTTCTGCGAAGCGCGAGAGCTTCGTCTCTGACATTCCCGGAGTCTCCACTTTCCTGATGAGAAGAATCGAGGAACGCGGCATCGCATCCCCAAAGAACCTGTCTGCGGTAGTGCCGGGATTGAATATTCCCGATTATGGAACCTCAATGACTTCAACCATCTACGTCAGAGGCCTCGGATCCCGGATGGACAACCCGGTCATCGGACTCTATGTGGATGACGTGCCGATTATAGATAAGAACTGCTATGACTTTTCGTTTACGGACATCCGCAGGATAGATTTTCTGCATGGCCCACAAGGAACCCTCTACGGGCGCAATTCGATGCTCGGAGTACTTTCCGTCGAAACATTGTCTCCGACTGCATACCAAGGTACAAGAGGGATCATTGAATATGGCAGTGCTTCAACCTTGTCCGCGAAACTCTCGGCATACAAGGGCCGGTTCGGGCTCACCGCCGCCTACGGACATACCGACGGATTCTTCATCAATGAATATGACGGATCCAACTGCGGCCTTTCGGACTCATTCTCAGCCCGTGCGAGATTCGTCGGCGGAGTCGGCAGGGCCTCCTTGGATAACATCTTGACAGTCTCGTACATAGACCAGACCGGTTATCCGTATCGAAAATTGATGGCAGGAGAACTCCTCCCGGTGGATTACAACGACAAAAGCGGCTATCGTCGCTTCTTTCTTATGGACGGATTCCGTCTCAAAACCGAATGGCGCAACTGGAAAATCAGTTCTGTCACAAGTTTTCAGACTCTTTTCGATTCCATGGACATGGACCAGGATTTTACACCGAAGTCAATGTTCACCTTGAATCAAATACAGGAGCAAGTTGCTTTCACTCAAGAGTTTATCTTTAAGCCCAAGACGCATACAGTTTGGTGGGACAGCCAGACCGGACTGTTCGCGATGGTGAAGCTGAACAAGATGTCCGCTCCAGTGCGTTTCCTGAAGGACGGTATAAAGTCGTTGATTCTGGACAACGCCAATTCCGGAATACCGCAGGAACTGGGACGACTGAATATTCAAGAAGAGAATTTCTTGATTTACAGTGATTTCGACATCGCTCTTGGCAATGTGGCCGCCTACCACGAGTCTTATTTCAATACCGGCCGTTGGACATTCACGGCTGGATTGAGGCTTGACCTTGAGGCCAGCCGGATGCGCTATGATTCCGGCTCGGACATTCATTTCATTGTTTCGCCTGCGATGTCTGAATATATTCCTTTCAGCACAAAGGTTGACGGGACGGAAACGGTTCGTTATGCCCAATTGCAGCCAAAGTTGTCGGTCTCGTATGACGCCACGTCCGAGCGTATGCGGTCCAAAGGTTTGAATATGTCTTTACTCGCCTCCGTCTCAGAAGGTTACAGATCGGGTGGATTCAACACTCAGATTTTCTCGGACGTCCTCCAGCGGAAAATGATGCTTGGGATGATGGAGTCGCTCGGTGTGCATCTTGACGGTAAAGGCGACCTCTCGACCGATGGCTTGACCTACAAGCCGGAGAACTGTCTGAACTATGAGATCGGCGGAAAATTCCGTATGAGGTCAGCCGGACATATTCTTGAATCCTTTTTTACCGCTTACCGTGTTGATTGCCGCAACCAGCAGATGACTGTCTTCCCTTACGGGAACGGAACCGGGCGTATGATGGCCAACGCAGGCAGATCCCGCAGCCTTGGGGTTGAGGCGGAAGCTTCGTGGATGTGGAAAGGCCTCTCAGTCTCGTTCGCCGGAAGCCTGATGGACGCCCGTTTTGTGGACTATGATGACGGACGCAACGACTGGTCCGGCAACAGGATTCCATACTCCCCGGAATCCACACTATACTTGAGATGTGGCTATAAGTTCTTGACCAAAGGGCGATTCCTGCGGTCTGTCTCATTGAACGCCGACATCAACCGCAGCGGAAGGATCTACTGGAACGAAGCCGGAGACATAAGCCAGTCTCCCTATTCGCTGATAGGCGCGGATGTCCGTCTGACCACATCAAAGGCAGAACTTTGGCTCAGAGGGCAGAACCTCACCGGCACTGAATATTCCGTTTTCTATTTCAAGTCTGTCGGCAATTCTTTCTTTCAGGCCGGGAAACCCCGCCGGTTCACAATAGGACTATCAATCAATCTGTAATGAATATGAAAAAAATCTTAGAAGCTGTTTTTGAATTGTTTGAAATGTTCTTTGAGGTGAAAAAATCTTCATTTTCTTCCCGCTTCTTCAGTCAGATAGCACCGCTATCTTCCTTGGAAGAAGCGGTCGAAACTGAAGTTTTTCACTCTCAACCCAGCGCCCGAACCGAGGGCAATCGAACTTGTTCGGATTGCCGAGGTGAGCAGCAGGGAAAGAGCTTGCTCTTAACCTTCAAACAAACAATTCAAAACAGCTTCTTAATGTTTTTGATGGCGGTTGCTATGCCGCTGGCGATGTCCTGCTCCAAGGAGGATGGCTCGAACGAGGAACCCATTGTTGCCAATGAGTATGAATATTCAGGCACCATGACCGTCACAGCCGGTGGATCGGACAATGTCTCTGAGGACGTGGCCGTGGATTGCCTTTTGGACAAGGAAGCCAGCACCATGAAGATCTTGTTCCACAAAGTCAAGTTCGTCCCTCAGATGCCCATCTCTCTTGACGTGACAGTCCCTGATGTCGCCTATTCTGAGAAAAACGGCACAGTGGAGTTCTCCGCAGACGGCATCGTCCCTCTCTCCGGCGGCACTGTCCCGTTTCCCAAGTACACAGTGACAGCCCTCTCCGGCACCTTGAACGCCACAGGTTTGTCTCTCAGTCTCAATTTCGGAGACTATCCAGTCACTTACGTTGGTGTTCCGAAAAAGTAGAGCGGCGGTGGCCGCAGGTGTGAATGAGTGGCATAACCCGTTGACAGAGAAAACTAAAGGCTCGTTAGGCATCTGCTGGACCTTTGACAGGGGAAACATCGATTTCGGGACAAACGCTCCGGAAGTCAAGGTAAGGTACGTGCTTGAGTGAAGGAATATTCCTGAAGGGACCACAGAGAGATGGCTTCGCCGGGGGTGAACCTTTTCGACATCGACAACGAGCGGAAATCGCGGCGAAAGTCGCCCGCGGAGTCCCCGTTGAGACTCTGCGAGCGGGAATCGCAGCGAAAGTCGCCCGCGGAGTCCCTGCTGGGACACGGGGACGGAGACTATTCAGTCTCCTCGCCGGAATCGGATTGTGGTAGGTCGCGGAGGAAGGTGTACTCGTAGAACGCGCTGCCGGTGTCCTGGGCGCCGAATGTCAGAGGGCCTGACAGAGGGACGACTTGATAGCCTGATTTTTGGTGGGTCATTCTGAATGTGCCTGTCAGGCTGACTTTCTCGGAAGCGGCCATCATGTCCTGATCGTAGGACAGGTGCTCGGAGAATGCGTAGGATTGCTCAAGGACGATGTTGTCGTAGTCGTATTTCAGCAGACGGACGTGGCCGCGGTACTCTTCGATAGGGTCACCCTCGAACCAGGCGGTCGAGTAGGTGATCTTCCAGTCGTGGGTGAGGACTATCTTGTGCTCGATGGTCCTGCCGTCGTCGTGGTTCTGGAGGAAAGAGAGCTCTGTGATTGCTATCGGATTGAGTTCGATCTCCTTGGCGTCGCCGTTCTTGTCCAAGGCGAAAATGGTGACGTAGGCTCCGGCGAACTCTCCGTCGACAGTGTTCACCACTGTGCTGTCCTTGAACGCCTCGATGTCCTTGAAGCCGTCCAGAGGGCCGCTGCTGTCGAACCTGCCGGTCTGCGTCGCGCTGAAAAGGCTGAAGATCTCAAGTCCTCCGTTCTCCATCGCCAGGCAGACGATCGGATTGATGTCCTGGCCGATGTTGCCGATGAACACACCGCGGCACTTTCCGGACAGGTCCTCGATCTCATATTCACCTTCAGGACATTCGTCGATGCCACGGGACAGTCTGACGAAAGCTTTTCCGTCCTGCACGCGAGCGGTGATCTTGTTCTTTATGGGGTAGCTTTCGGTATATTCATAGACTATGTAGTCCGCGCTGGCGGAAGGCTTTATCGGCAGGAACTTGTCCGTGATGTCCAGAACGGTCGCCGAGTCCCCGTCGTCGTCAGGGGTGACCACCGATCCGTCCTTCAGACTGATCATCGGGGAATAGTCCACCAATGGCTTTCCGTCTTTGCCCTCGATGCTGATGGCGACGTTGCAGTACAGATCCGAAACGTTGCACCTCAGCAGGAAAGGCCTCCCGTCCCTCTCGGCGAGCAGCATGCTCTTATGGAGGTTGCAGTTCTCGTCGATCTCGACCGCATTGACCTTTACTGTCGCCTTGGAGTGGCGCGGGATGACGATGTACCACTCATCACCCTTCGTCTGTACAGTCTCCAGATTCTCCAGACCGTAGGACTTTGAGTAACGTTCTAACAGCCGGGAGTCTCTCAGGTCGGACTCTTTGGTGTACATGCCCACGCAGATGACCGCCGCGGCGTCATTGTCTCTCCAGTTGATGGACTGGAACTCATCTCCGGTGGATTTGCCGCCGGTGTTCCCGCAGGAAACGAGCGCGGCGCAGATTGCCAGAAGCGAAACGATTCTTCTCATTGTGATCTTTGTTTTAGTGTTGCCAGTGATTCTTATTCTTCATAAACCTCCAAATTTACGAAATATATCTGGTTTTCCATCACATGACGGGCAGGATTGAGAAATGGGCAGATTCTCTATCGCCCCCTTCTGCCAGCTCGGAATCTCGCATATTACAGTAGTATAAAGCCAGCATTCCATGCCAGACTGGCTAGTTTTCAACGCCATCCTTAATCCTCTTCTTCAATGTTGCCTCTGAACATTTCCTGCCAGCCTTCAAGGTTCAATCACGACACCGATCTGTTCCGCATCATAATGTGCCACATAGTCAAGCGCCGCATCCACAGCCTTATGCTTCCGCATAATCTCCTCAATCCCCGCCAACCCTCAAAATGAGTTTTATACCCCCTGCCACACTGTACGAAATTACACCGAATATCATCTCGTAAATAATACGTTGGTTTCGTACAGAACATTGTTCTCCCGTCCCGGAGCCATAGTCAACATCGCAAGGTTCAGATAGACTTTTGCCAAACCACGGCCACGCCATCCTGCCACACACCCCTCTGTGGCTCCACTCACCGTGCTCGACCCCTATCTTCTAAGGTAGAGTCAGCCACGCCGACATGCCCTGTGAATGTCTCTGTTGCCGTTCCCGGTGGTCTCGGTTTGTAGACTATAGCCGTTTGGCCTATCTTCCGATGAGTCTGGCGCACATGCTGAACAGAAATCCAATGGCAAAGGCGATGGTGCCGGTCTTGCCGCACTTCTATCTTGAATCTTCGGTTTTTCCAGCATCGCCGCTGTGTTCCGGACTGCGTGTACGCCACCTCCGGTGTCTGCATCCCGATGCTCATGTGTGGCCTCTCGGTGTTGTAGAAGCCTATGATCCGCTCCAGTTCGGACCGGCATTCCTCGCGGGTGGCTATGCTCATCTTGTACAGCCATTCCGTCTTCAGTATGCCGTTGGCGCGTTCCGCCACGGCGTTCTCGAGAGGGTCTCCGCTCTAGGTCATGCTGATGCCTATCCCGTGCCTCTTCAGTTCCGACACATACGCGTCGCTGCAGTACTGGCATCCCCTGTCCGAGTGGTGGATCAGACGGCCCGCCGTATTCTCGTCTATTGTCGCGAGGGCCATCTGCAGGGCCTGGAGAGGGTATATGGTCTCAAGTGTGGGACCTAATGCCCAACCCACTATCTTGTGCGAGTATGCATCCGTTATAAGCGACAGACAGCATACTCCTTCCTCCGTTTCCACATACGTAATGTCTGCTACCCATATCTCGTTCGGACGCATGGGGATTATCTCCTTTATAAGATTGGGATACTTGCGGTAGTGGTGATTTGAATCTGTCGTTTTATAGCGTTTCCTGCGGCGCAGATGAACCATAAGCCCGTGTTTGCGCAGAATCTCTATGAAAGCATCCCGCCCGGGCATACACCCTGTTTCTTTAAGCAATCGCTTGATGATCAAGTATAATTTGGAGCATCCGAGTCCAGGATTCTCTTCTCTATAGTACTTGACCTTCTCAACAATAAGAGGCTCTATGGCATCCTCGGCAAAATCATTGTCGTTACGCTTATAGACGGATCATTACTCCGATGTTCTGGCGCGGTGGGCTGAGGCTCTGGAAAGAATCGTCCGCTATCCGCAAGAAATTGACGCTGAGGGACATCCTTGTGGAATTTCTGCGGCGAAGCCCTCTCACGCGGTCCCTGAGCCTGTCGAAGGGCACTCTACAGACGGAAATAAATCCTACACAATTTTATGAATATGACCGATGCGGACTACATAAAAGGTTTCAGGGACAACGACGACCGTGTGATCGGACAGTTCTACAAGAAGCACAGGCAGGCCTTCTTCGCCTTCTTCAAGCGAACATATTCAAAAGACGAGGCTTACATTGCGGAACTATACCAAGACTCGTGCGTCACACTTTGGCATAATGTGCAGGAAGGAAAGCTCACGGAACAAAGGCTCGGCAGCGCTTTGACCACCTATCTCTTTTCCATTGGCAAACGCACGATGATGTCTAAGGATCGAAAGACTGGTGGATGTGCTGAATATCAAGAACCCATAGGATGGAAAGATCTGCCTGAGGACGATCCGGACGAAGCCTTGCTCCGTCTGGAATTGACGGATTTCGCCTACCGGATGGTCAGCTCCATGAAAGCTCCATGCAACAATTGCTCATCGCACAGTACTGGTACAGGCTACCCGGAGCCGAGATCGCAAAGAAATTAGGCTACGGTAGCGTTGATTCTGTCAAGTCTCAGAAATTCAAGTGCATCCGGAAACTTAGGGCATTGGTTGACAAGTTTAAGAAATTATACGAGAAGTGATGACGGACATAGAACGAAATAACAGAATTGATGAATATCTCACCTGGGCGATGTCGGAAAGTGAGAAAGCGGCCTTTGAGAAGGATCTCGCCGAGGATAAAAATCTTAGCGATGAGGTTGATGCCCAGCGAACCATAGCCGGGGCGGTTCAAACAGCCCATTTGAGGAATATGCTTGCGGACATCGAGGTTGACCTGCAACGTAAGCGTCTCCTGCATAGGATCGTCGCATGGACATCTTCCGCCGCGGCATCCATGGTCATCATCCTGGGCGGCTATTCCATCCGCCAGTCCAATGTCTTCAAAACCATCGGCAACGAGTGTTTCACCGAACTGGCACCTCCGGTCTCCCGTGACGGAAACTCCCTTGACAGCCTGCTCGCCCGAGCATATTCACAAATAGCTGTTAATGAATATACCGCCGCGGCTTCGGCTCTGAGCGAGGCTCGTCTCATGATCGATGATGGCTTGAAAGCCACGGTCGCTGATGAAGAATCCCGTTACCGTCACACCCTTCTCCGGCAACACCTCCACGATGTCGATTGGCTTGAAGCCATCATTCTGATGAAGCAGGGCAAATGGCGAAAAGCCCTCCGTTTCTTGGATGCCATTGCTGAATCTCAGGGACCGTATTCCGATAGTGCCCGAGAGATTGTCACGGCATCTCGTTGATGTTTAAGAAGGCGTGGCAGTTATATGATTGATTATCAGGGGTAAAGGATATGTCTCTGGTGCCGGAACCGGCACAGGGCGAATGGCTCATTATGCTGTTGGTCAGCATTTTAGGTGCCACGGCATACTCCGTAGTGTCACGGATACCGTTTGGCCGAAAGCCGATTCTTTGGAAAAAATGATTTGATGTTTGTTAGTCCACTGTCGCAAAAATGTAAGAAAACGCTCCTATGGTGGTTCAATTTGATCACGACAGTATCACTTTGGCTTGGAAATGATCCTCTCGTAATAGATTTAGTAAGCGTTAAAAAATAAGTTGAACTAAGAAGCTGTTTTGAATTGTCTGAAATGTTCTTTGAGGTGAAAAATCTTCATTTTCTTCCCGGCTTCTTCAGTCAGACAGCACCGCTATCTTCCTTGGAAGAAGCGGTCGAAACCTGAGGTTTTTCACTCTCAGCCCTTCAAACAAATCAAAACAGCTTCTAAATCCGATTATGTGTCCTTCCGGAAAAATCGCTATCTTTGAGGCCGTTTTGAAAAGGACAACAATTAGAATTTAATGAATATGAGACATTCGGGAATCGTAAAACGTGCGGTGTCGGCGGGCTGTCTGGCACTGCTTATTTCTGTCGGCGCTTTGGCAGCCGATGAGGCTGTTTGGCATAATCCTTTGGCGGAGAGGACAAAAGGGCCGTTCGGAACCTGCTGGACTTTTGACAGAGGGAACATTGATTTCGGGACCAACGCTCCTGAAATCACGGTACGTTACGTGCTTGAGGGCAGGGATATTCCTAAAGGCGCCACAGAGATGGCGTCGTTGGGGGTGGATCTTTTCGACATTGACAACGATGGAGGATTCCATCTTCTGAACGGAGCCTGCGACCTTGGAAAGTCTGTGAGTGACACGATAACGTTCTCTTTCCGTGTGGATTACGGTAAATCCGCCAAGAACGGCAACGAGTTCAGGCTTTATCTTCCGCTTTACAATGAGGTGAAATGGATGGAGATCGGAACCAGTGGCGGAACCTATTTCCATTTCGAGCCTGTCCCTGTGGAGAAAGCCGTGGCGTTCTACAATGTTCCGGTCGAGGCTGTTGACAGGCCGTCCAAGGCGGTAAGGAACATCATTCAGAGGAAGGCTGACTTCCCGGTGAAGGTCGTAAGCAGGAAAGAAAGCAAGAGGCCGGAGTACTTCATCGCCGTTGACGGTGCTAAGGCGGACACGGTGGCCACGCTTGAGGCTATCTTCAACGCCCTCGGCACGACAGCCGACCTCCCGGACATCCTCAGACCGTTGAGGCAGCGCCGTGATTTCACATTCTACGACTGGACCGAAAGACATTCCAGAGTCCTTTACAGGGAAAGGCACATCGCCCCGAATCCGGAGATCGTGATGATTGGCAACTCCATAACCCATTACTGGTCGGGCGAACCGAGTAATGTCGTCTGGCATGCGGGTGTGGATTCCTGGAACGATATATTCGCTGACCGCAACGTCATCAACTGCGGCTATGGCTGGGACCGTCTCGGGAACATGATGTGGCGTATGATGCACGAGGAGCTGGACGGATTCTCCGCCAAGCATATCTTCGTGATGGCCGGCACGAACGACATCTACGGCCGCACGGAGGAAACCATCGCCGAAGGAATGGTCGGACTCATTGAATATATCCGTGTGAAACAGCCGACGGCCCGCATCCACATAGTCCACATCTATCCACGCAGAAAGGCCATCGACAGGGTGGACAAGGTTAACTCCACCGTGGATGAGCTGCTTAAGTCAAGTGACCTCACTAACTATGACATCGTGGATGTCAAGTCAGTCCTCACAAAGGCCGACGGCACATTAGACGAATCCCTCTTCAGGGACGGACTCCATCCGAATGAAGAGGGATACCGCAGAATCGCGGAAGTCTATCGTAAATATATTCAGGATTAATTACTTTCCGTACATCTCCTTGCGGTTCGCCGAGCCGCTCGGAACCGGAGCCTCAGGGTCGTCGATTGTGGAATCCACAGTTCTGGCGACCTTTCTTGTCACATTGGTCTCAAGGAAACGGATCTGGTCGGCGAACGTCTCCACCATCGAATCGGCGATTTCGTGCTTGTGGTCCTTGAAGCGGAAAGCGTTATAGACATAACCGTTTTTCTTGAATATCCTGACGAGCTTGTCCGTGCCGGCGAACACCCAGTTGAACACCCGTATGTTCCCGTAGTTCACGACCTTGTCGGCCGTGCCGTGGAAAAACGCCGTCGGGGCCGGAGTCCGGGAATATTTCGGCATGCCCTCACGGGACAGTATCGCTCCCGAGAACGACATCACTCCGGCGTAGCGGAATCCTTCCGGCAGATCCTCCGTGGCCTTCCCGTTGCACAGCATCCACTCAGTCTCAAGCACGGTCATCGCACCGGCTGACGATCCGCAGATCACCAGATTGTCCGGATTGACTTTCAGAGCCTTGGCGTTGTCGATGATGTACTTCGTGGCGCTGAACAGATCCTCGCTGGCGATTCTGACCGAGTGGTAGAACTGCTTGACCGAGCCTATTCCGCCCTTTGTCTTCACGCCTTTCATCCCGAGGCGGTAGTCGATGGTGAGCACCGTGTAGCCTTCGTCGTTGAGCATCTTGAACCAGGGAACATATTCCTTGTGGCTGCGCTCTCCGCCCTTGAATCCGCCTCCGAAGACAAATACGATCGATGGTTTCTCGTTGCCGTTCAGAGTGGTCTCGCTTCCGGCCGTGGCGAGATATTCATCAAGGAAAAGTGAGTTCCCGTCTTTCACGGCGAATTGATAGGTGCCCGACGGTGAATATTTTTCCTGAGCGTTAGCCTTGCCGCTTGTCAGGAATCCGGCGATGATGGCGACCAGCGCCATAAATTTCTTGAAGATCGTGTTCATATTCATTAAGATTTTTGTTCGTCATCCGTGGCTGCGATAAGTCTGCGGATCGGTTTGAGTTCGGAGAAGAATCGTGCCGCTATCACTCTGAGCACTGTGTAGGCCGGAATGGCTACCAGCATTCCTATGATTCCGCCGAGATGCCCCGCCATCAGCAGCACTATGAATATCTCCAGAGGGCTGGATTTGATGCTGGTCGAGTAGATCAGAGGCTGGAACAGGAAATTATCCACCAACTGGGTGCAGATGAAGACCGCCAATAGTGTGATTATCACCATCATAAAGTCTGGATAGACTCCGATGGCGGCGGCGCTGCTGTATTTCAGAACGATACCGAGGATGGTTCCGATGGCTCCGCCGATCCACGGCCCCACGTAAGGGATCACGTTCAGAAGACCGGTCATAAAGGCGATTCCGACGGCCGGGTAGAATCCGATCCTCGCTATCAGCCAGAGACCGAGGAAGTTGAGAAGAGCCACGCCGAGTACCTCGACCATCAGCCCGACAAAATAGCGGGTCAGAAGATGCTCGATGTCTCCGATGGCGCCGATGGCCGTTTTCTCGGCCTTGTCAGGCACGAGCGAGCCGACAATCCTGCGGAAAAGGGTCTCGTCCTTCACGAAGAAGAAACCGATGAACATCACCGAGAACAGACCGATGCCGAAGGAGCCTAAGGCAGAGGCCACGGAGCCGACGACGGATGTCACGGAAGAGATGTCGAAGGCGTTCTTGATCCATTCCAGCACGGCGTCCTGAATTTTGAAGTCACGCCCGAGGGCCGGTAGCCTGTCGATCAGCCAGACGTTCACCTTGTCGAACCATACGGTGATCTCCGAGGCTTTGAAAGAGGTGGACTGGAGATTCCCGGAGACATTGGTGATGATGCTGGAGAATACAGGGATGATCTGTGTGACAATCCCAAGGAATATCACCAGAATCAGGAGGAGCGAGACTATCGCTGACAGCCAGTCCGGCGCGCTCTTGCCCTTTATCCTGATACGTTTCAGACCTTTCATTATCGGCCTTCCCAACAGGGAGACCACCGCGGCTATGATAATATAGACCAGCACGCTGCGGAAATACCAGCAGAATGTGACGGTCACCGCCGCCGCTGCTGTCCAGATTATGTAACGGGCAAGTCTGTCCGTGCTTCTTTCCTCGCTCATTCGTCGTTCTTTTTCTTGTACTTACAAACTTACATAAAAATCTGCGATTTTTACGCCCGTCCAATAAGAAAGGAACAGTTTTTTTAGAAGAAATGTAACAAAATTTCCGTAATAGTAATGTCGCTTCGATGCTTCGGCAAACTCAGCGACCACAGGCTCCGCGACCAGACGGTCTCGGTCGCAGAGCATGTCGAAGCGACTTGCAGAACCAGAGAAATTTACTTAATATTGTAAATTATACTTTGAAAAACATTTATGGAAATAAGAATATCCGACGAACTCAACGACATAATCCGCTACGCCAGAGATGAAGCCATGCGCACCGGCAGCTACGGCATCGGTCCCGACCACCTTTTCTTGGGCATCCTTCGTCACGGCGACAACGCCGCCTTCAAGGTCGTCACAGGCCAAGGAATAGACGCGGACAACTTCAAACGGTTCATCGACAGCCATATATTCACGAACGAGCCGATCCCGTACTCGGAGTCGGACAAGATCTCGTTCACCCGCTACGCCCAGAATGTCTTGAGCATCACTGTTATGGAGGCCTCCAAACAAGGTGCCGCCGAGGCAGATTCACTGCACCTTCTTCTGGCTCTTTGCCGTACGACGGAGAATTACGGCCAGGCCTATCTGCGGCAGCACGGAGTGGATTACGGCCGCCTGTTGTCGTATATGCGTGACGAAGGGATGTTGGGGAATGATTCCGCGCAGGAGGAGGACAAAAGTGAGGATGACCGGCAGGAGGCAAGTCAGGAATCCAAACCGGAGAAGAGCGTGATAGAGGACTTCGGCTTTGACCTCACTAAGGCTGCCGCCGAAGGGAAACTGGATCCCGTCGTCGGCAGGGAGACCGAAATCGCCCGTGTCATTGAGATTCTGGGAAGAAGAAAGAAAAACAATCCGATGCTGATCGGCGAGCCGGGAGTAGGGAAGTCGGCGATAGTCGAAGGAATCGCTTTAAGGGTAGCCGGCGGAAGCATCTCCCCGGCCTTGGCCAAGAAACGCTTGATTTCCTTGGACATAGCCTCAGTCGTGGCTGGAACGAAGTACCGTGGGGATTTCGAGAAACGCCTCAAATCGATAATCAAAGAGGCGAGTTCGAATCCTGACATAGTCCTGTTCATTGACGAGTTCCACACGATCGTCGGAGCGGGCGGCGCGCAGGGGAGTCTGGATGCCGCCAACATCCTTAAACCGGCCTTGGCGCGTGGCGAACTCCAGTGCATCGGAGCCACGACAATGGACGAGTTCGCCAAGATAGTGGAGAAGGACGGGGCTCTTGACCGGAGATTCCAGAAGATTGTCGTGGAGCCGACTGACATTCAGCAGTCCATCACGATTCTGGAGAACCTCAAGCCGAATTACGAGGATTTCCACAAGGTAGCCTACACCGAGGATGCCATAGAGGCCTGTGTACGTCTGACTGACCGTTATATCACCGACAAGTCCCTGCCTGACAAGGCGATAGACGCTTTGGACGAGGCCGGCTCGATGGTGCGGCTTAATCTGGCGAAGAACAAAAGAAACGGTAATCGCGTGGATGCCGAGGACATCGCCACGGTCGTCTCGAAGATGACCGGAATCCCTGTCAACAAGGTCGCTGAGTCCGAGGGCAACAGGATAATGAAGATGAAAGCCCGGCTGCAAAGCCGGATAATAGGGCAGGACGATGCCATAGAGAAAGTCGTGCGCGCCATCCAGAGGAACCGGGCCGGGCTCAAGGACCCTAGCCGTCCGATCGGCACGTTCCTGTTCTTCGGCCCTACTGGTGTCGGCAAGACTCAACTTGCGAAATGCCTCGCTGAATATCTTTTTGATTCCGAGGAGAATATGGTTAGAATAGACATGAGTGAATATATGGAAAAATTCACTGTGTCCCGTCTTGTCGGCGCTCCTCCCGGTTATGTCGGCTATGAGGAGGGCGGCCAGCTCAGCGAGCGGGTTCGCAGAAAGCCTTATTGCGTGGTGCTGCTGGACGAGATCGAGAAGGCCCATCCTGACATATTCAACATTCTGCTTCAAGTACTTGACGAGGGTCGCCTGACGGACAGCAACGGCCGCGTCGTGAGCTTCCGGAACACCATCGTCATAATGACCTCCAATGTCGGCAGCCGCGAGCTTGATGAATATGGCAGCGGGGTCGGCTTCGCCACTTCCGGAAAGAGCGTCTCGAAGAACCGTCAAGGCGTTTTGGAAAAGGCCATCAGGAAGTCTTTTCCTCCGGAGTTCATCAACAGGGTGGACGAAAGGATATTCTTCAACGCATTGACCAGGGATGACATCGAGAAGATCATCGACATCGAGTTGAAAGATCTCCGCGCCAGGGCCGAGGAGGCTGGTTACAGGCTGGTAGTCACGCCTTCCGCCAAGCGTTTCATCGCTGATGTCGGTTTCGATCCGGCTTTCGGTGCGAGACCGTTGAAGAGGGCGGTGATGAAATACGTCGAGGACCCGGTGTCGGAGTTCATCATTTCCGACAGGATACTCCATGGCAAAAGCCGGAAGAATATGCCGGGCGCAAGGACGCTGCGTGTAGGACTCACGCAGGACAAGGAGAACACTCTCGTCTCCTTGAAAAAGGAGGTTGAGGAACTGGCGTTGAGGTGATTACTGCCCTTTGACGGCCCCTTCGAACTCCAATCCCATGTCTCCCATCATTTCCACCAACGCTGTGAATGATGACTCGGACGAAATCATTGACGCAAGTTTGTCAAGGTTGTACTCTGTGTTTCTCATGACTGTATGTTTTTTATTGTTTTTTCTGTTTCTGATGCAAAGGTATCGGCTGCTTGTGCCATATCTCGGTACAAGCGACGAAAATTTTTGACAATTTCGCATAGCGTGCCACCATGTTGTCTCTCTCGGTTTTTTTTGTTATTTTTGCATGTTTAACTATAATGTATTCAACATCACGATATGGATATTGAGGAAAAGAAAGAGGAAGGGCAGATTGGCATTATTGAGCCGGTTGAGATTGACCACGAGATGCGTACCGCGTACATCGACTATTCGATGTCCGTTATCGTTTCCCGTGCGTTGCCTGATGTCAGGGATGGCCTGAAGCCTGTGCAGAGGAGGGTTCTGTTCGGAATGGACGGCCTCGGCCTGTCATATTCAGGACCGACGCGTAAGTGCGCCAAGATCGTCGGTGAGGTGCTTGGTAAGTACCATCCGCACGGTGACTCCAGTGTCTATGACGCTCTCGCCAGGCTCGCGCAGCCTTGGAACCAGCGTTACCCTATGATCTTTGGCCAGGGTAACTTCGGATCAATGGACGGTGATCCTGTCGCCGCCATGAGGTACACCGAGGCGAAGCTTCAGAAGATGACCGACGACGTTCTTGCCGACATCGACAAGAACACTGTTGATATGACCCTTAACTTCGACGACACCGAGGAAGAACCGACGGTTCTGCCGACAAAGGCTCCGTTGCTTCTTCTGAACGGATCGTCAGGTATCGCAGTCGGAATGGCCACGAACATGGCTCCGCACAATCTGAGCGAGTGCTGTGACGCGATCTGCGCCTACATCGACAACCCGGACATCGACACGGACGGCCTGATGCAGCACATCAAGGGACCGGACTTCCCGACCGGAGGCATCATCATGGGTGTGGGCGGAATCAAGGAAGCCTACGAGACCGGCCGCGGCAAGGTTGTGGTGAGAGCCAAGACCGAGATCGAGGTCGCCGACAACGGCCGTGAGACCATCGTCGTGACCGAGATTCCGTACATGGTCAACAAGAAGGAGATGATCGAGAAGATCGGCCAGATGGTCGAGGACAAGAAGATCGAGGGCATCACCTACATCAATGACGAGACCTCCCGCGAGGGTGTCCGCGTCATCATCAGGGTAAAGCAGGGCTGCAACTCGAACGTCGTGCTCAACACCTTGTTCAAGTACACCCAGCTTCAGTCCAGCTTCGCGTTCAACAATGTCGCCCTTGTCAAGGGCCGCCCGAGAACGCTGTCCCTCAAGGACATGATCGCCAATTTCGTGGAATTCCGCCACGATGTCATCATCAGAAGGACCAGGTTCGAGTTGGAGAAGGCTCAGAAGAGGGCGCACATTCTGGAAGGTCTGCTGAAGGCCATTGATGTCATCGACGAGATCATCCACATCATCAGGCATTCAGCCAATGTGGACGAGGCCAAGGCCGAGTTGATCTCACGGTTCGGGTTCACCGATGCCCAGGCGACAGCCATTGTCGAGATGAGACTCCGTCAGCTGACCGGACTGGAGAGGGAAAAGCTTCAGGCTGAATATGACGAACTTGAGAAGTTCATCGCCCGCTGCAACGAGATTCTCGGAAGCGTCGAGGAGCAGATGAAGGTCATCAAGGCCGAGACCATCGAACTGAAGAACAAATACGCCGACCCGAGAAGGACCGAGATCCGTCCTTCCGCCGAGGAATTCAATCCGGAGGACTTCTATGCCGATGAGGACATGGTCATCACGATCTCCCATCTTGGCTACATCAAGAGGACCCCTCTGACCGAATATCGTACCCAGGCCCGCGGCGGAGTCGGAATGAAGGGAAGCGCGACGAGGGATGAGGACTTCATCGACCACATCTACATCGCCAACATGCATTCGACGATGCTGCTCTTCACGCAGTCCGGACGCTGCTACTGGCTCAAGGTCTATGAGATTCCGGAAGGCTCAAGGGCTTCCAAGGGCCGCGCCATCCAGAACGTGCTCAGCATCCCGGATGACAAGATCCTTGCGTACATCAACGTCAAGACTCTCAAGGATCCTGAATATGTGAACGGCAACAACATCGTGCTCATCACCAAGAGGGGAATCATAAAGAAGACATCCCTGGAGGCATATTCACATCCAAGGACAGCCGGCGTGAACGCCGTCAACCTCCGTGAGGGGGACGAACTCGTCGAGGCTCTGCTCACCAACGGCAGCGAGGAGATATTCATCGCCGCCCGTGAGGGACGCTGCTGCCGCTTCGATGAGACGGACGCCCGTCCTATGGGCAGGAACTCCACCGGCGTGCGTGGCATCAATATTGAAGACGATGATGAGGTCATCGGAGCTATCAACTACGATCCTAAGGCGGAGGATGCCGCCGAACACACCGTGCTTGTCGTGAGCGAGAACGGATTCGGAAAGAGGACTGACTTCGATGAGTACAGGATCACCAAGAGGGGTGGAAAGGGTGTGAAGACCATCAGTATCACCGAGAAGACCGGCAAACTGATTGCCATCAAGAACGTGACAGAGAACGATGACCTGATGATTATCGAGAAGTCCGGCCTCACGATTAGAATGGCGGTCTCCGACATTAAGGTGTCCGGCAGGGCGACCCAGGGTGTGAAACTGATCAACATCAAGAACGGTGACTCGATCGCAGCCATCTCGACTGTGGAGAAGAGTGGTGAGGAGGAACAGCAGGATGCCGGGGAAAGCGCCGAGGCACCTCAGGAATAGTTTATTTGGAAACAACTAAATACCAATAATCATGAAAAAGACATTGATTGTTTTGGCATTGCTCGCTTCCTTCCAGGTAGCGGATGCCCAGTCTAACGTGAACTCTGCCGCCAAGGCGGTCGAGAGTGCCCTCGCCGCTTCCCGGAACGAGAAGAAGGCTACCAAGGTGGCTACTTGGATGAAGCTCGCGCAGACCTATCTTGACGCTTACGCTGCGCCTGCCGGAAATGTTTGGCTCGGTGCCGACATGAACGCCCTCCAGCTTTCCATGGGTGGCGAGAAACCTACCTCTGTGGAGGTTGTCACCCTTAATGGAGCGCAGTACACCAAGCAGGTTTACGAGAACAAGAATCTCTACTTCAACGCCAATGGCCAGCTCTCTGTGATCGAGGTCGTGAAGCCTGTTGTCGAGAATGCCCTTCCTAAGGCTCTTGAGGCCTACAAGAAAGCTTATGAGCTTGACGAGAAGCACAGCAAGGACAAGGACATCAGCGCAGGAATCAAGACAATCTCCGAGAAACTGAATCAGGAGGCCTACAACGCCTACACCCTCGGTGACGTGAAGAAGGCGGAGGAGTTCTTCGAGGCTGCCTACGAGGCCGCCGCCCAGAAGCCTTATGCTCAGATCGACACCAACTCTCTGTACAACGCCGCGTTCACATCGTGGAGCACGGAGAATTTCTCAAAGGCCAAGACTATGTTTGACAAGTGCCTCGGCTATGGTTATTATGGTGATGGCGGTGAGGTGTTCGCCAAGCTTTCAGACTGCGTCTCACACATTGACACCACCGCTGCCGGAAAGGTTGCCGCCAAGGATTACCTTGAGCAGGGCTTCCAGAAATTCCCTACGAGCGAGAGCATCGTCTTCGGCCTCATCAACTACTACATGACCAGTGGTGAGGGTACTGACAGACTGTTCGAACTCCTCCAGCAGGCCAAGGCCACGTCTCCTGACAACGCTTCCCTCTACTATGTCGAGGGTCAGGCCTACAAGCAGCTTGGAGATCTTGACAAGGCCGCCAAGGCTTACGATGAGTCTGCCGCCAAGGACCCTAAGTATGTCTTTGCCTACATCGGCAAGGGTCAGATGTACTATGACAAGGCTCTGGAGCTTCAGGAGAAAGCCCAGAATGAACTTGATGACGCCAAGTACATGGCTCTCGTGCAGGACTTCGAGGTGACATTGAAGAAGTGCATCGATCCGTTCGAGCAGGCCTACGTTGTCTGCGAGGACGCCGCCATCAAGTCAACGATCGCAGAGTACCTCAAGCAGATCTACTATCGTTTCCGTGACCAAGATCCTAAGTACCAGGCCGGCTACGAGAAGTACAACGCTCTTCTGAACAACTAATCTATCGTGGCACTGCCATCGTGGCAAATGCCCGTGGCACTTAAGTGTCTGATAGATAATAAATAAAGCAATCACCTCCTGCTAAATCCGGCAGGAGGTGATTGCTTTAATGGCTGATAGTCAGCGGTTTGTCCGCCACGAAGTCTTGGCGGATTTTCAGTCTTGATGACTCTGGACATCATTGCCCTCCAGAGTCCCGGCGGTTCCGGTAGCCCCGGCAGCCTCGGCGGTCCCGGCTGTCCCGGCGGTCCCGGCGGTCCCGGCAGTCCCAGTAGCCCCGGTTGCCTCCTCGGCCTCCTTGCGGTCGAAGGCCTTGACGATTTTGGTCACCAGAGGGTGGCGGACGATGTCCTCATTGGTGAAGATGATGGTGCTGACTCCCTTGATGTTCTTCAGGAGGCTTATGCCTTTCAGAAGGCCGGAATCCTCGCGGCGGGGGAGATCGACCTGGGTCGCGTCACCGGTCACGATGAACTTGGCGTTCATGCCCATTCTGGTGAGGAACATCTTGAGCTGGGACAGATTCGTGTTCTGGGCCTCGTCCAGGATGACACATGCCCGGTCCAGCGTCCGGCCTCGCATGTAGGCCAGCGGGGCGATCTGGATCGTTCCCTCCTCGATGAACTCCTGAAGCCTCTTGGGAGGAATCATGTCGCCCAATGCGTCGTACAGTGGCTGGAGGTACGGATCCAGCTTGTCTTTCAGGTCTCCCGGCAGGAACCCCAGCCGTTCCCCGGCCTCGACGGCGGGGCGCGTCAGAATGATCCTTTTGATCTCACGGTTTTTCAACGCCCTGACAGCCAAAGCGATCGCTATGTAGGTCTTGCCGGTTCCGGCCGGGCCGACGGCAAAGACGAGGTCGTTCTCGAAATAGGCCTTGACCATCTCCTGTTGGGTCTTGTTGCGTGCCTTGATCGGTTTGCCTTCCGTGCTGTGGACGATGATGGCCTCGCCGTTGAGCCTGAAGTTGTTGGGAGAGTTCTCCCCGTCGAAGATGTCCTCCACGTCGAAGGCCGTGAGATTCATCTTGTGCATTCTCCGGTCAACCAGCTCGGCGAATTTCTGGCTGAATTCCTGTATGTCGTTCTCCTTACCGTCCAGGTGGATCTCGTTGCCTCTGGCGACAACCTTAAGTCCGTGAAAATAAGAGCAGAACTCTTCGAGTATCTTGTTCCCGGCCCCGAAGATCTCGATGGGGTCCATAGCGTCAAGCGTTATTGTCTTCTTCATTATCAATCAATAATTCCAGTTTCTTTCTTTACCCTCTCGTAGGATGCGACCATCTTGTCGTAGTCCCAAGGATTACGCCACAGGTCGCGTTTCCCGAGATATTCCTTGACGGGGATTGTGGTGTAGCCGCGCGTAAGGTGTCCTGGTCTGGAGCACCAGGTAAGGGTCAGAAGCGGCTCAAGCATATTCCTGTTCCCAAGCCAGTCCTTTGTGAAACGCAGTGTCACCATCATCCCGATCTGAGTGTTCGGGGCGCTCATGTTGGAGATGAAGTTGCCCAATGAATATACCACCGGAACCTGCCGCATGCTTTTCCCGTTTTGCACGATCATCGTTGTCGTGTCCTGAAGCACATGTGGGTGCGCCCCGATGACAGCGTCGCAACCTTTTCCGGCCAACCATCGCGCCAACCGTTCCTGCGAGGCGGAATGCCTGAGGACATATTCAGCGCCCCAATGAGGCAGTGCCACGATGAAGTCCGCGCCGGATTCCTTTGCTCTTTGAATCGCTCCGGCAATCTCAACTGTGTCAATCCGGTGGACTTTAGGAAACGCTTCCTTGATTCCGCAGTTCGTGCCGTAGGTGAAGTTGATGAACGCGAGACGGATGCCCTTCGACACGACTTTCAGCGGGAAGCGCAGCGAGTCATCCATTGCGGAAACCGCTGCTCCCGTGTGCCTTACGCGTCCCTCCTTCTCCATTCTTGAATATATTCCCAGCGTCCTTTCGATTCCTTCCCTCCCTTTGTCAAGAATATGATTGTTTGCGGTCAGGAATATGTCCACTCCGCTTCCGGCGATGCTTTCGGCGTAGCTGTCTGGCGCCGAGAAACATGGATAGCCGGTGTAAGGCTTTCCCGCAAGCGTGAATTCCATGTTCGCCACGGCGATGTCCGCCTCCTTGATAAGATGCTCCACCTTAGGAAAGCACTCCGAGAAGTCGAAAGTGTCCTCTCCGGTCCTTGCGTTGGAAATCTGATCCCGGTGCATCATCATGTCACCCATGATCACGACGTTCACAGTGTCGGGCGTATGGAAGGATGGATGTGGAATATTCAGTCCTTTTATAAGGTATGATCCGGCCTTGCCCGTCCATGATGGAAAGCCCTCACGGTGGTTTTGTGCCGCCGCAGAGCCGGTAAAAGCAAGGAACAGTCCGATTGTCAGAATTTTCCGCATGCACAAACTTACATAAAAATCTGCGATTTTTACGCCCGTCCAATAAGAAAGGAACAGTTTTTTTAGAGGAAGGATACGAATACATGCTGGAATTCCTGTGATTATTAGGGAAGAACTTGCGCTATCTTTGGCAAATCTGTGGCAGCTGATTTTTATACTCCCATGATCCAGAACCTATTTTGTGAAAAATATTACTGCCGACCCCTTGCATCTGTCAAATTTATTCGTATCTTTGCAATCTCTAACACGGTGCGATTAGTTCAGTTGGTAGAGCACCAGATTGTGGTTCTGGGTGTCGTGGGTTCGAGCCCCACATCGCACCCCCAACGAAAGGACGGAAGTTAATAGCTTTCGTCCTTTTTAGTTCGTCCGGCACGAACATACTCTAAAGGGTGCAAGTTCCCAAACCGCCCTGATACGATGTGACATAAAGCCATCTTGGGCAAGAATCTACAGCAACAGCAGCAAGGGATATTGGGCAAACGCGGAAGGTATAATGCACCACGCCGCATCCAATGATAAACTCCGCGCCGCAGGCTATCCTTGTTTGATGGACTACTATGTCATACTGCACGTAAGATATAGAACCGCCGTATGCGGAACCGCACGTACGGTGGTGTGAGAGGTCGGAAAACGAAAGTAGGAAGAAAACCACTTCGTTTTCCTCCTGCTCGATTTTTGGTGCAACTCAACCCTTTTGATGATGGGGGAGACTGTCTTAAAAGTAAAAGTGCCTCCAGTGAGGATTGAAAAATCGTTGTCGCCCCTGTATAGGGGTACATACTTTTCAGCTCTCGCCGAGACTTTTCAGACACAGGCACTCCTGCCTGTGGGGGAGACTGTCTTAAAAGTAAAAGTGCCTCCAGTAGGATTGAAAAATCGTTGTCGCCCCTGTATAGGGGTACAGACTTTTCAACTCTCGCCGCGGCTTTTTAAGACATAAGACAGACGACACTCTTGGGGGCTGTGGAGGCTAATGACTTGACTATTAATGAGATAATGCGGTGTACTCCATGCCTTGGCAGGGGGAAGTAGAGTGCTGTAATTATCTTGTATTAAGTGATTTATCCTCCACGGGTTGGCTGCGTTGTCAGTGTTGTCAGCGTTGCCAGTGTTGCCAGTGTTGTCAGTGTTGTCAGTGTTGTCAGCGTTGTCAGTGTTGTCAGCGTTGCCAGTGTTGGCAGTGTTGTCAACGTTGGAGCGTTGGCTGCGTCAGTGTCAGTGAGTGAGCGTTCCGCCCCAACCAAGACGAAGAGTTATTCCTGCGGTGTCAGGGTAAAGTGATCCTTTGTCTGCGTAAAGGCCGATGCTGAGAAGGGTCGTGTCTCCAATTACGCGTTTAGGCAACGTGAGCTCTAATGCTCCTGAAACCTGCTTTGGAACCGAATTATAGAACGGGTCTGATTGGCTGTACTTTCCGAAATTCTTACTGTATGTAACTTTCAATAAGTAGGGTACTTTTCTGAATAATTTTCCTCCCAGACCGACATTCCACGCGATGATTCTGTTGTTGGACACTCCCTTGGTGATTCCGTTCTCATCCTTAGGGGTAAGAGTGAAAAGAGGAAGCCCTATCGAACGCCCATTGTAAGTCCATGCGGACTGATATTCACCATTGTTGAAATAATTGTCGCAACCACCTACGATGTAAACCTTCTTGTCAGGATTCCTTTTCAGTTCCTCTTCCGTGGCCGGCCTGTCATGCCGCGTTCCCGACTGCCACTTCGTGTAGATGAATTCCAAAAGCAAGTCACTGACCCATTTGTCCTTGTTCTTGAATGAGAGATGAAGGGTGTTCACGGCGTCGGGAAAGTTCTGGAACCCGACCCCGGAACCATCCTCGAACGGCCTGTCGTGCTGGAATGCCAGATGCCATCTGTACTGATCCAGATCCAACCTTAGAAGTTCGCGTCCAAGGTGATTGCCGAGCGCGTTGATCTGGTCGCTTTTTGTCGCTCCTTCCCCTCCGCTTGCGGCGACCATGATCTTCAGATAGTCGGAAAATTTCTGGGGCTGTTTGCCGTAGACCGGCGATGTTCCGCCCCATTGTGTCCAAAGGTCCAATCCTCCTGTGAAAGAGATCCTCTTGCTGATGTTCACCTTGAAGTGTAGGGCCTGGTTGTGGAGCAGAGTGTGTTTTACGTACCTGTTGTCCCAAAGCCCATAATCCCCGAAGTCGAATCTTGCGGAAAGGATGCCCTTTGTGAAAGGTATCTTGATCCAATCGGAATGCAGACGGTATCCGGGAAAACTCTGGGCGTTGTCTGTAAGCACGAAATTTCCTCCGGTCACAGAAAGTCCTCCGAAATCTGTCGCGCGCCGACGAATTCCAAGATCAAGGTTCAGTTTCTTCCAGCCGGTGCCGACATAGAGTTCCTGAACCATGCCTCTTGTGCTGCTTCCGTCGCTGTTATGCACCTCCGCATTCCCCTCGGCGGCGGCATAACCGGCAAGCCCGATTCCCCAGTCCAGTCGGAAAGTGTTTTTGCCGTAGCTTGTTCCGTTTACACCTCCTCTAAGAAGTCCTCCGCAGGTCTCGGGATAGACTCCTCCTTTGTTGGTGTGGCTCCAGAACGGCAGTGCCCTCTTCGTGGAACCCATTCCGGCCATCTCCACGTACCATCCACCGTGATCGATCTCTGCTCCATGAACTAGTGCCTCGGTGGCTGGGATGGCAAAGAAGAGAGTTACGATTTTCTTGAATATCAAGTATTTTGTTCCCATGTTGACTTTTATCAAACCTATCATCGGGCGGATCCTGTAACCTGCCGAAGTTACTGACTCAGTGTGACACCGATCTCTTCCGGTAAGATCTTCGCTGGCTTGCCGTCCAACGCCGAGGTCTCGATGCGTATGAAGCGGCATTCAATCGTGGAATTGAAAGATATTCTCATTGGAACCGGATTGTGCATGATGTTGCTGAACTCTCCTTCTTTTATGATTGTGTGCCACTTGTCGCCATCATCACTTGCCGAAAAACTAAAGCGGAATGCCATTTCTTCTCCTACCCTGCTTTCAAGAGGCGCATATGTGAATGCGGTCAACGCAGCTTTCCTGCCGAGATTCAAGACCAGCGGATGATCGTTATCGACAGTCCACTCTTCTCTCGGAATGTCGTTCCAATCAGCGCCGGTTGCCTTGTCCGCGATGGCCGGGGCATGGAAAACACCGACTCTGCTCAGATGAACTTCAGCTCTGGAACCTGTGATGCGTACCTTGATGGCTTTGAGATCTGATTCCTCAAAACGTACAAGACGCTTGTGTCCGATCGTCGTTCCTTCGCAAAGAACTTTCCAGCCAGTATTCTCCAATCCTTCCACAACGAATGACTCTACCCTTTGCCCACGCTTGATGTCCTCCTGAAGCATCACGACATTCACGCGCGAACCTTTTTTCAGTTTGTAAACACGTTCCTCCCCTTGGACAGCATTCCACAGGAGGCTCCCTTTCCGCACCCGGTCATCGCTGAACGTGCGTTTCAGGTAGTCAGACAGTTCTTGAAGTCTCACCGAGTCTGCTTCGTGAATATGTCCTCTTTTGTCCGGGGGAACATTGAGCAGCAGCACAGAGTTGCGGCCAACTGACTGGAAATATATGTCCACCAGTGTCTTGAGACTTTTTACCTTCTCATCTTGGTCGGCTGTGTGGAACCATCCTGGGCGGATGGAGACATCCACTTCGGATGGATACCAGAACATCTCGGTAGCCTTTTCGATCATATTCCTGCTGCCTAGATCCTTGGACAAGTTGGTGATTCCCAACCGCCCGTTGTTGTCATCAGCCTGGGCGTATGCTTTTGGGGTGAGCACCGTGGCGCTCCACTCGGTCTCGCGTCCCATGCCGCTTTCGTTGCCGACCCAACGCACGTCGTCACCCATGATGGCTGTCACGGCATGTGGCTGCAGGGAGTGGATGACATGAAGGATGGAGTCCCAGTCATAGACCTGGATTTTTCCGTTCGGCCCCTCACCGTTGGCTCCGTCAAACCACACCTCGTCAACCTCTCCATAGTCGGTGAGCAGTTCCGTGAGCTGGGCGATGAAGAATTTGTTATAGGCTGGTGAGTCTCCGTAGCAAGGGGCGTTGCGGTCCCAAGGAGAAAGATAGACTCCGAATTTCATCCCGTATTTAGCGCAGGCATTCCGTACTTCACGCACCACATCACCTTTACCATCTTTCCAAGGGGATGAAGCGACAGAATGAAGGGTGGTCTTGGTCGGCCAGAGGCAGAATCCGTCGTGGTGTTTTGCCGTCAGGATCGCCATTTTGAATCCGGCTTGGCTGAGGGTTCGGATCCATTGCTCGGCATCAAGGTCCGTAGGAGCGAACAGGGATGGACTTTCCTTGCCGTCACCCCACTCGCGTCCGGTGAAGGTGTTCATTCCGAAATGGAGGAAAGCGGTCATTTCCAGATTCTGCCAATCAAGCTGCTCTTGGGTGGGGACAAGCCTGGCGGCAAGGCTTATCTTGTCCTGATGCGGGCAACCTTCAGGGAACACAAGATGTTTCACGGAATATTCCTGACTGTTTTGGGCGCAGACCATCCCTGCGGACAAGAGCATGAGAATAGAGGTGATTAAATGTTTCATTGATGTAATTTTTTTCCTGAAATCATGCAAAGTTAACAAGTTTTTGTTATCTTTGCACCAAAATTGCCACATAATGATAGCCGCATGGAACACGACCGTCATCATCTATAGAAAACCTATAGAACTTTTGCTTGGACAGAATTGTTCAATCTTATTAAGTAACCTTCAAAAAATAACCTGCATCATCTTAAGGAATCTTTTCGGTCTATATCTCTTTTCTCATCAGTCATGTGCCACCGGCACACTCCTTCTTCGAAAATAGATCTATCCTCGAAAATATTCTCTTAATCTGAGGCAACTTATTTTTTTTCATGTTACTAAGGTGTAAATAATAACCTGCATCATTTCAAAATAATAATAAGTTAATATTCAAAGGATTCCTTATTATCAGTTTTATCGATTGATGCAACTTGTTTTTTCAATATCTTAATAATTACTTACCTAATGTTTTCTAAAACAAATCAGAACAAAATCATTCATTGTGTCCTGACTTTGCTGCTTGCCCTTATGGCGTTCACTGCACAAGGACAGAGAAACACAACGGTGACAGGTGTCGTCACAGACACGCAGGGCCCGGTGCCCGGAGTCTCCATCATTGTCAAAGGAACATTGAACGGGACAACTTCCGACATCGACGGAAAGTTTTCGTTGAATGTCAAGGACAAAGACATTCTACAAGTTTCCTGCATCGGCTACCTGTCGCAGGAAATCAATTGGAACGGACAGGCATCGCTTGAGATAGCCTTGGAAGCGGACCTCCAGAAATTGGAGGATGTCGTAGTAGTGGGTTTCGCCACCCAGAGGAAGGTGGATTTGACAGGTGCCGTCTCCCAGGTGAAGATGGAGGATGTGCTGGGCGACAGACCTCTTGTCAGTGCCTCGGCCGCCTTGCAGGGAGCCATGCCTGGATTGATGGTTTCGGGCTCGTCATCTCCTGGACAGGCGAAAAGTTTCAACATCCGAGGCACTTTGTCCATCAACGGAGGCTCGCCTCTGGTCCTCATCGACAACGTTGAGGGTGACATCAACAGCCTGAATCCGGATGACATCGAAAGCGTCTCGGTTCTCAAGGACGCGGCTTCCTCGGCCATCTATGGAGCCAGAGCCGCGGGCGGTGTCATACTCGTCACGACCAAACGTCCGAAGAGCGACGCCACGTTCAAACTCAACTACAGTTTCAGTCAGGGTTGGGAGAACACGTTGACAAGGCCGGTGCAGGCATCGCTTTCGGATTACATCTCCGCTTACGAGGAGGCCGGATTCTCGTCCCAGTACTGGGCAGGAAACGGACAGATAAGCGAGTGGAAGAACCTGCTTTCCCAGTACGAGGCCGGTACGCTCAGCGGAGTGTATGACAATGGTATCTACAAGGCTGAGGACGGCAGTGTCTATTATCTTAAGGAAGGAGATGTGGCAGGCAACGCGCTTGGCACAGGCTTCCTTTCCAACCATGCGGTCTCTGTCACCGGCGGAACCGACAGACTTCGTTTCAGGGTGTCCGGTAACTACGGCTACGAGAACGGACCGATGATCACGGACAAGGACAAGTACCTGAGAAAAGCCATCTCGTCATTCGTCTCCGGTGATGTCACGAAATGGTTGACCCAGGAACTTACAATGTACTACACGGACATAAAGAGAACGGCTCTCTCCAATAACATCCGTGATCCGTATGCGACAAGGCTTATCAACTGGTATCCTGAGGGTTACATGCCAAAGGAGATCCTTGGGACAAGCGAGGATCTGATCATGGATTCTCCTAAGAATTCCTATCTTGTCTCTCCGACCTCCACAACCACCAACTCGATGCCTCGCATCCAGTCCAAGACGATCATCCGTCCTTTGAAGGATTGGGAGATCATAGCCGAGTACACTTATAACCAGAACTCCTACAAGTACCGCAATTACTCAGGCATCCTCCGTTACGCGGATGTGCAGCTGGCGGTCAAGACCACTCCTACCGATCCTACCAGGGATCTGTACACGATCAACTCGTACACAACCAAGTACAACGCCTTGAACCTCTACACCAACTACAAGTTGAGTCTTGGCAAGCATGCGATGACCGCGATGGTCGGTTTCAATCAGGAAAGCTACGACTATTCCGGTGTGAACGCATCGATCGAAGGCCAGTCCGTGCCGACGGTTCCGTCCTTCGGCGGTGGTACGGGAATCAAGAACATCAGCGACAATTACTCTGAATATTCCATCAGAGGTATGTTCGCCCGTCTGACATACAACTATGCTGACCGGTATCTTCTGACAGTGAATGCCCGCTATGACGGTTCGTCAAAATTCCCGAAGGAAAACCGTTTCGGCCTTTTCCCTTCCGTTTCTGTCGGCTGGCGCCTTGGCAAGGAGACATTCATGGACTGGGCTGACAACTGGCTTAATGAGTTTAAACTCAGGGCTTCCTATGGCTCCATCGGTAACCAGAACATCAATCCGTACGGCTTCGTCGCTTCCATGGGCATCAACGAAGGAACCTACTGGCTTGACAACAACGATAAGACAATCTACATCTCCACACCTGGCCTGATCCGCGCCAACTACACTTGGGAGACGGTCACGACCCTCGACTTCGGTTTTGATTTCTCGGCCTTCAATGACAGGCTCTCAGCCACGTTTGACTGGTACAGGCGCGACACCAAGGGAATGCTTGCGGCCGGAGCCGAGCTTCCTGCCCTTGTCGGAGCGAGCGCTCCTCTGCAGAACATCGCTGACATGCGGACTGACGGATGGGAACTGTCCGTCGGATGGCGCGACCACATCGGAGATTGGGGGTACCGCCTGAATCTCAATGTCTATGACCATAAATCCAAAATCACAAAATTCAATAATCTTTCAGGCTCCATAGACAACTATTATGTAGGAAAAGCATTGAACTCCATTTATGGCTACAGGGCTGACGGCTATTATTCCATCGATGACTTTGACATGGAAAAGGCCAAGGTCGGCACTTGGGTGCTCAAGGAAGGCGTCGTGTCAGTCAGCGGTTATTCAGTGCAGCCTGGTGACGTGAAGTTCAAGGATCTGGACGGTAACGGTGTGATCGACGCCGGTGGCTCGACTCTTGAGAATCCTGGCGACAGGGAAATCATCGGCAACAGCACTTCCCGTTACCAGTTCGGCGGCAATCTTGGAGTCTCATGGAAGGGGCTTGATCTGAATGTTCTCCTTCAGGGAGTCGGCAAACGTGACTATTGGCTGGGCGGAGCCGCCCTGTTCCCGTTCGGAGCGGCCGGCGCGGACGGAGTTTTCTGGCCGTTGTACTACAACCAGACAGACTATTGGTCAGCGGTCAGCTACGACCCTCAGAGCCCGGACTACATGGTAGCGAAGAATCCTGACGCCAAACTGTTCAGGGTCTATGGTCAGGATGGCAACGCCGGTTCGAACGCGAGGGTGAGCGACAAATATATTCAGAACGCCGCCTATCTGCGTGTGAAGAATGTCACTCTGTCATATTCATTCCCGTCATCATTGCTTCGCAAGGTGGCTTTGGACCAGCTTCGCCTGTATGTGAGTGTGGAGAATCTCGCCACTTTCACTTCCTTGCCAAAGGGCTATGACCCGGAAAGTCTTTCGTGGTCTTATCCGTTCTACCGCACATGGTCTGTCGGAGCAAGCATAACATTCTAATGATCAAGAATTATGAGAAATAAAGCATACGTTATTGCAGCAGCAATCATAGCCACCGTCTCCGGTGTATTCTCAAGTTGCAACGATGATTTTCTTGAGAAGCTTCCAGTCACAAGTCTCACGGAGAAGAACGCTTTCCAGACTTACGATAATTTCAAGGCCTACATGAATCCTTGCTACTCGTTGTTCACGGACGGCAACATCATGACAAACTTCTCCGGAGGTTCTTATTATTGGGGTGGCCAGTGGAGCAGTGACTACTATTCCGGGATAATGACAACGAGGGACAACTCGTTCAACCCTTACGGGTACCAGACGATCACAACGAGAAACACCCACGGATCGTGGAGTTTCGATTGGATTCGAAGCATCAACATCATGCTCAGCCATCTTGGCGACGGAGTGCTGACCGAGACTGAGCAGCGCCATTGGCGTTCTGTAGGTTACTTCTTCCATGCATGGTGGTATATGGAACTCATTTCCAGGTACGGTGACATCCCTTGGGTGAACATGGTCCTGAACGATGAGTCGGAGGAGGCCTACATGCCTCGCACCCCTCGCGCGGAAGTGGCCGACAGCATTGTGGCGAGGCTTGAATATGCCGCCGCGAACATCGGTGACTCCTCCAAGGACGGAGACAACGCTCTGACCGCTGACGCCATAAAGGCCGCCTTGAGCCGCTTCCTGCTTCGTGAGGCCACATGGGCCAAATACCACGGGCTGAATGAGCCTTATCAGCAGTATCTGGAGAAGTGTCTTGCCGTCTCTCAGGAACTTATGGATAAGTATCCTTCGCTGTACTATGGCAGCGGGATCAACAAGTACCCTGCCGCCGGCTACGACGAGGTCATGACTTCCGAAGACCTTACCGGCAAGCCGGGCATCATCATGTTCAAACAGTATTACACTGGAATATTGATGCATCGCTTCAGTGATTTGGTTCACGTTGAAGCGCATCGTGCCGACGCTCCGCAGCAGACGGTTGACATGTTCCTCATGAAGAACGGCAAGCCGATAGGCAACCCGTCTTCAGGATTCAAGGGCGGCGAAGGAAAAGATCTTTGGGACTATTATTCAGACCGTGATCCTCGCCTGCACATCAACTTCCAGCCACCGGCACAGGCCAAAGTCACCGGAAATAACCCGGAACCAGACAATGTGACCACTTTCAAGAAATGGACATTCTGGAAGGCCGGTGAGACACTGCAGGGGCTCGGCAACTTCACCATCACTGGGAAATATGAGAAAAAGTTCCGTGAGTACATCGACTATTTCGGTCCGAATGTGTTCTGTGAGAACGGGACAGGTGATGAATCAATAGGTTGCAAAAGACTCCCAGGGCATAACTGGGGTGGCTCGATGTCTCACAGCGCGCCTAACATCACAGGCTCCGGGATCCAGATGGACAACTACATGCGCTGCTGGACCGGTTATTTCTTTTGGAAGCACTACACGAGCTGGGAAGTCGGCAGCAACGGCAATTTCCAGACATCTGACAAACCGATCTTCACGATCGAGGAAGTCCTTCTGAACTATGCGGAGGCCGCTTTTGAGCTTGGCCGCTTTGACCAGGGTGTCGCCGACAGGACAATCAACCTGCTCCGTGACCGTGCGGAAGTCGCAAGGATGGTCGTGGCTGAGATCACGGCTGATTTCGATCCGGATCGTGACAAGGGTACGGCTTCATGGACCCGTGGCTACGACGACACCAAAACCAACTATGAGGTTCCGCCTGTCCTTTGGGAGATCAGGCGCGAGAGGATGGTCGAGTTGATGGGACAAGGTTTCAGTTTCTATGACATCAAGAGATGGCACAAGGCTCCGTACTACGTGAACAGGCAGCCTTGCGGCGCATGGATCACCTCCACAAACGTCCCTTATGGCACAGGAAAGTACACCGGACAGTTCGTCAATTACAATGAGATCCGTGAGAAGGGCTATTCGGAAGCCTATGGCAACGAGGCCGGAAGCGGCTGGATCTACACTAAGCACGGCCCGTTGTCAGTCGGCAAGGGATGGCTTGACACCTACTATCTGGATCAGGTCCCTACCCATGAGATCAACATGAACCCTGCCCTGACGCAGAACCCTGGCTACGAGGAACTATTCGGAAAATAGGATTACATGATCTCTGAATATAAAAGCGGGCGGCTGATACTCTTCAGTCGCCCGCTCTTAATGTCTGGAACCTACCTGGCTCTTGCGGTTTCTCCTTTAAGAATAGGGAAGTCCGGGTTCGGAATATGCGCTTCCGACATGATTGCCTGAAGCTCGGCGACTTTCTCCGGGTTGTCCGCACTCAGGTCTGTTGTCTCTCCCGGGTCGGTGGCGAGGTTGTACAGCTCGTATTTGTCGTTGTCGCTGCGGATGTCCAGATGAACAAGTTTCCATTCGCCTTTCCTGACGGCTTGGCGGCCTCCAAGCTCCTGAAACTCAAAGTAAAGCCATTCGTGTTCTTTCTGCATTCCCTTGTTCTCCAAGGTCGGAAGCAGACTGATGCCGTCCATGTTTTCAAGATCCTTTTCCTTGGCCCCGTTGAGCTCGCGTAGTGTCGGCATGACATCCCAGAACGAGCACATGAGATCCGAGTCAACGCCCTTTTGGGTGTGTCCTTCCCAACTTACAATCAAAGGAACTCTGACACCACCCTCGTAAAGATCCCTCTTGTAGCCTCTCCAAGGTCCGTTGGAGTCGAAGAAGTCAGGATCCGCACCTCCTTCTTTATGAGGCCCGTTGTCGGATGAGAAGATTATTATGGTGTTGTCATAGACTCCAAGTTCCTTGAGTTTTGAGACTATCTGCCCCACGTAGGTGTCAAGCCTTGTCACCATGGCCGCGAAAGTGGCATGAGGATATTCCTGCGAACAATAGCCACCCTTTCGGAACGCCGGCCCGCTGTCCACACCATGATAAGGTGTCTCGGGATATTTTCCTATGAATCTGTCGATTATGCTGTCCTGCGGAACAATCAGCTCGGCGTGCGGTATTGTGGTCGGATACCAGAGGAAGAAGGGTTCTCCGTCCTTGACCGAATTTTCGAGGAATTGGAGAGCTTTTTCATGGATAAGTTCTGGAATATACGTTCCCTGCCCGTAAGGGACAGAGTCCACATTGTCTTCCAGTTCAATTCTTTCCGAGTTGTGCCAGATGTGGCTCGCATAGTAGCTGTGGGCGAGAAGCTGGCAATTGAAGCCATAGAACTCATCGACGCCTTGGTTTGCCGGATCTCCGGTTGTGCCGATGTAGCCAAGTCCCCATTTACCGAACGCTCCGGTCCTGTAGCCGGCCTTTCTCATGTCATGGAAGATCGTCTCGGCTCCGTCAGGAAGCGGAAACTGTCCTTCCGGATCAAGTTCGAGGTTTCCCCTCACCGGAGTGTGCCCGCTGTGGGTACCGGTCAGAAGACACGATCTGGACGGGGCGCTCACTGTGGTTCCCGAATAGCATTGTGTGAACCGGACACCTCCACGCGCGAGGGCGTCGATGTTCGGAGTCTCGAAATTCTTCTGCCCGTAGCAGCTCAGATCCCCCCAGCCAAGATCATCCGCCAGGATGAACACGACGTTCGGAGTACGTGCCGGTTTCTCTTCAGCGCAGGCTCCTGTGGCGAGAGCGACTCCGGCAAGAAGCATTGAGTCAAGTACTTTTGTCATAAAATCCTGTTATTTGAAGATTAGTGAAATGTCTCGGATTATTTCTTCCCTTTCACGGAAGGGTGCGCCAGAATCTGCACATCGATGCCGTCAATCTTGTAGCCTCTGAAGCGTCGTGCCAGGAGCTTGGACTCGATCTGGGAGTAGAGTTCGTCGTCGATCACATCGGAGAACACATGGTTCACGGTGTCGTAAAGGTGAAAATGCTTGAACGTGTTGACATCAAAGTACATCTTGTTGTTCTCGCTCAGGCGGTGGTGGTATATTCCCAAAAGAGAAAGCTGGGTCAGAATGTTGTAAACGGATGCGACTGTGACTTTTGCCTTGCTTGTCTCTGAGATTTCGGCTGTCACCATGTCGGCGCATGCGTGTCCGAGCTTTAGCATCGCCTCATGTACGGCGACTCTTTGCGGGGTTACCTTAAGTCCGTTCTTTTTTAAAAGTTCCCGGAAAACTTCAATTGTATGAGCCTTGTTGTTTTTCTCCATATATTTTCCAGTTTTTTTGTCTATTATCCTGCCGTGTATGCGGCCTTCCGGCCATTTAAACTACAAATTTATAAAAAATCCAATTAACGGCAGCACCGTTCCAAGAAAAAACACATTTTTTACAATCAATTCGCCGCTTGGCTAATCACGAATTATGGTTATCTTTGTAGGTTAAGATTTTACTCATGAATATGGAAAAGACCAGATGCTTGATCATAGGTGGCGGGCCGGCGGGTTACACGGCCGCGATCTACGCCTCCAGAGCCGCGCTTGAGCCTGTCCTTTACGAGGGCATGGAACCGGGCGGCCAGCTGACCACCACCACAATTGTCGAGAATTTCCCGGGATTCCCGGAAGGTGTTGACGCCAACCAGCTCATGGACGGGATGCGTGCCCAGGCAAAGCGTCTGGGAACGGACATCAGGAGGGGAGTGGTGACAGACGCGGACCTGTCCTCAAGACCGTTCCGCATTACCATTGACGGCGAGACCAGTCTGGAGGCTGAGGCTGTCATCATTGCGACAGGTGCCACCGCCAAGTATCTTGGACTTCCGTCGGAGCAGAAGTTCCGGGGGATGGGCGTGAGCGCCTGCGCGACCTGTGACGGTTTCTTCTACAGAAAGAAGGATGTCGCTGTCGTCGGAGGCGGCGACACCGCGTGCGAGGAGGCGACGTATCTCGCGAACCTGTGCAGAAAGGTCTATATGATCGTACGCAGGGATGTGTTCAGAGCTTCCGTGGCCATGCAGGAGAGGGTCAGGAACACCGCCAACATCGAGGTCCTGTGGAATTGCAACACTCAGGAAGTGCTTGGAGATGAGTCAGGTGTGACCGGAGTTCGCCTGCAGGACAAGGATGGTAAGGTTTTTGATGTCAAGGTCGACGGATTTTTCCTGGCCATCGGACATCATCCGAACTCGGACATATTCAAGAAATACATCGAGACAGATGAGAACGGCTACATCGTCACCCGTGGCAAGACTTCCGAGACCAATGTGGAGGGAGTCTTCGCCGCCGGGGATGTTCAGGATCCGCGTTTCAGGCAGGCTATAACGGCTGCCGCCTCCGGATGCCGCGCCGCGTTGGAAGTGGAGAAATTCCTTTTGTCACACTGATGATTATGTTTAGAATAGATATGCTGAAGACAACTTTGAGGTTTGTGTCCGTGGCGCTTGTGGCCGCGCTCTTCTTCCAGTCCTGCAAGTCGGAGTATGAGGCTCTGCTGAACGGCAATGACGTTGACGCCAAGTACACCGCCGCGTTCGACTATTTCAACCACGGCAAGTACAGCAAGGCCGCCCAGCTGTTCGAGTCTCTGGCCGTCCTGACCAGTGGAACAGACAGGGATGACACCGTGCAGTACTATTGGGGACTGAGCAATTACCGCTTCAAGGACTACTACACCGCCGAGACGAATTTCACGAAGTTCATCACGAACTTCCCGCGCAGCCCGTTTGTCGAGGAGGCCGCGTTCCTGAGAATCGACTGCCTTTACCGTTCCACTCTTCGCTATGAGCTGGATCAGGTCCCGACCCATAACGCCATCAGCGTCATCAGCCAGTACATGATCGAGAACCCGGACAACTCGCATGCCGCGATATGCCGCAGGATGCTTAAGGAACTGAACGACAGGCTTGACAAGAAAGCCTACGAGAACGCCAGACTCTACTACAGGATGGAGGACTACAAGGCGTCAAGAGTGGCGTTCCGGAATGTCCTGAAGGATGACGCCGAGAACATCTACCGCGAGGACATCCTCTACTACATCGCCAAGTCTTCGTACAAATACGCTTTCCTCAGTGTGGAAGGCAAGCAGAAAGAACGCTACATGACATTCGTGGACGACTACTACAACTTCATCGGTGAGATTCCCGACTCGCCTTACAGAAAGGAGCTGGATGTACTCTACCGCCGTGCCCAGAAGGCACTCGGCCGCTACTCCGGGACAGACGAGGATCTTGGAGCGAAGGAAAAGGACTTCGAGAGAGACAGGAAAAAAATATTGAAACAATCCGCGGAGTAGGCCACGTACAATATTTAGACAAGTTTTTTTTTTGAATATGGACATTAAGAAGAAGGTCCCTTCAAACACGATCACAAGGGACATCAAGTATCTCGCCGAGCCGACAGGCAACATCTATGAGACAGTGGTTCTCCTTTACAAGAGAGCGAATCAGATAGCTCTCGCCGAGAAGAAGGAACTCGCCAAGAAACTGGAGGATTTCCGCACCGACCGTGACACCATGGACGAGGTTTTCGAGAACCGCGAACAGATCGAGATCTCCAAGTACTACGAGAAACTCCCTAAACCGGATCTCATCGCGATCTCCGAGTTTGAGGACGGTGAACTCTACTACAGGATGGCCGGTTCCGGCAGCGAGGAGGAAATGAATGTCCGCCCTGCCAAGGAAAGCACTTCGGACGCTGAATAGTCTCAGGGGCTATGCTCAAGTCCCTCCAGATACGGAATTATGTGTTGATAGACTCTCTGGACGTTGAGTTTCCGGAGGGTCTGATCATTATATCCGGCCAGACCGGAGCCGGAAAGTCAATTCTGTTGGGAGCTCTCTCCCTGCTCCTCGGCTCCAAGACCGAAGCATCCGTGATCGGAGGTGAGGCCGAAAACTGTGTCGTTGAAGCGGTTTTCGGAGTTCCGGAGACAGATTCGGCGTTAATGAACATTCTGGAAGAGAACGATGTTGAGGCGGGGAACGGAGAACTGATCATCCGCAGGGTGGTTGGTCGGTCCGGTCGCTCCCGCTCGTTCATCAACGACTCTCCGGTGAACATCCAGCTTCTCCAAAGCATTGCCTCAAGGCTGGTGGACATCCATTCCCAGCACCAGACCCTTCTGCTGTCGGACAGGGTTTTCCAGCTTTCCATGCTGGATCATTTCGCCGGCAATGAGGCTCTTCTGGAGGAGTGCGCTCGTGCCTACAAGGCTTTCAAGGCTCACGAGAAGGAATATTCAGAAGTCTCTTTGAAACTAGAAAAGCAGAAAGGGGAGAGTGAATATGTCCGCGCCCGCTGGCAGAGACTTGAGGACGCCAGGCTTCAGGAGGGGGAGATCGAGTCGCTGGAGGCCGAGCAGAGGCAGCTTGCCAACGCCGAGGAGATCAAGGAAAACCTTGGCGGCGTCGAGGAGATGTTCAATCCCTCGGATCCCAACTCGGAGGTCATGCCGTTGTCTTCGGCCTTGAAGGAAGCCCAGAGGATGCTGGAGAAGACCGCGAGGTTTGTCCCGGAAGCCGCCTCTCTGGCCGAACGGATCGATTCCGCGCGCACGGAGCTGGACGACATTCTGGAGGATGTCTCTGCCATTAATTCACGCACGGAACTTTCGCAGGAACGTCTTGAGGCTGTGGATGGGCGTCTTTTCCTTCTATATGACCTGATGAAGGGCTACTCCGCCTCGTCCGTTACCGAACTGATCGCAAAGAGGGACGCCCTTTCTGAGTCGCTTTTCGATTCAACCGCCCTTGAAGCCCGCAAGGTTGAGCTGGAGACTGTCCTGACTGCTGAAAGAAAATCCCTTGAAGGAATAGCCCACCGTCTGCACGTGGCCAGAGCCAAGGCATGCGGGCCGTTCTCAGAAGCCATAACAGAGTCAGTCCGTTCCCTTGAGATGGATTATGCGGTGTTCAATGTGGAACTTTCAGAGGCTCCGGCATCGGCAAGCGGCTCTGATGCTGTTCATTTTCTGTTCTCCGCCTCCGGAACGACTCCTGTGGATGTCTCCAAATGCGCTTCGGGAGGAGAGATGTCCCGCCTGATGCTTTGCCTCAAGGCCATGATGGCCAAGTTCGTGAGCATGCCTACACTCATCTTCGACGAGATCGACACAGGTGTCTCCGGCAGTGTGGCCGACAAGATGGGCAGGATGATCTGCTCCATGGGAAAGGACATGCAGGTCTTCGCCATCACCCACCTTCCGCAGGTGGCTGCCAAAGGCAATGCCCATTATGTTGTGGAAAAGGAATATGATGTCCTTGGCAAGGCCACAACTTCAGTCCGTCCGGTCACAGGACAGGACCGCGTCATGGAAATCGCCCGCATGCTGAGCGGCAGCAGCATCACATCCGCCGCTGTGGAGAACGCAAAGGCGTTGCTCTCTATCTGACCAGTCTTACTGAATAATCCGGTTCATAGACAACCCTGCGCACGGCCTCGTTGATGTAGCCGCCCCGGTTGGTCCTGACAAGATTGAAATCTGACTGAAGGCCGGAGCCATTAATGGAATAGCGCCTGTCCCATCTCCTGCCATATTCAGAATTCATGGTGGAGAAGAATTTCATCAGGTCGTAGCCTTGGAAGGCTGTCCGGCTTGGTTCCGCTCCGTAGATCGCCCTGTACTTCATCAGGAAGTTCTGGACATCCTTTGAGTCGTAGTCCACGTGATAGGACACGCTGGAGTGAAGGTTCAGTGCGTGAAGCTGCTCCACGTCGATTTCTTCGAACGTCCTCAGTTTGGAAGTACTGTAGAGCACGATGTCTTTCTTCTGGCTTGAGACCAGATAAAGAAGTCTGACAACCTCGATGACGAATGCCTTGCTGTCAGACGCTATCACAACCCTGTTGGTGCCTGTGCCAGTCATCATTCCTTCGATCCGGCCCATCACCTGCCGTCCTTCAAGAATGTTGAACGAAAGGCTTGAGTGTCTCAGCCCGGAGCCACGCACTTCTTCTATCACATCGGCGGTGTAGCCGCTGACAGTCGCCCCTTTCTGTGTGACAAGGATCACATTGTCCTCATTCCTGAGGTCGGACTTGATCCACTTGACCATGTCGGAGATCTGTGCCTTGGTCGGAGCCGGAGCCTGTATGATGTTTGGAATCGTGTCCGCAAGAGTTTCCACCCTTGGGTCAAGCGGTGAGACTATCCAAGTATTGCCTTTCGATGCGTTCACTGTTCTGGCGATGTCAGTGACCGACACAGGGCCGATCACGAAATCACTTTCGGAGAATCTCTCCTCGGTGACAGGCATGGCTCCTCCCGCCACGTCATAGACATTGAGGCCAACCTTGTTTCCAGCCTCACCAAGATCCTTGGCCGCCAGCAGGACTCCACTGTAGAAGTCCATCATCTGTCCGTCAGCTTTCTTTGAGGCATTGAAAGGCAGAAGAAGCGCCATGCTTGTTTCCTGTTTCCTGTTGAAGAACCGGTCGAGAATCCCATCGGCCGCCGAGCCTGCCGGAGCGTCTCCGGCCGCCGTGCCTGTCGAAGCGCCGGTCTCAGAGTCTGCTGAAGCATCTCCGGCCGCTGAGCCTGTGGTTCGACTATGCTTATCAACCATCGGACCGGCTTTCTCCCACTTTTCAGGATGAAGCGGAATCTTGATCTCGTCCTTTCTCCTGACCTTATCGGAAGTCATCCCGTTTATGTTCTTGATGGCTTCCTTGGAGACCATATATTTCCTTGCGATGGACCTCAGATCCTCAAACCACTTCACTCGGTGGATGAAATATTCCTTACTCTCGTTTTTCGTCGAGGCCTTCTCAGCGGCAACCGTTTCCTGTACGGAAGGCTGCCCGGTCCTGCCCTCCTTGACCGGAATCAGAATGATCTGGTCTTTCTTAAGTCCCTCTGTCTCCAGATTCAGCGCCGGATTGGCGTCGTAGATCTCCTGCAGGGTCACGTTGTAGGCCTTGCTGATGGAGTAGAGGGTCTGGCGTCCCTGCACGACGT
This sequence comes from uncultured Alistipes sp., assembly GCA_900544195.1. Classification (GTDB taxonomy): domain Bacteria; phylum Bacteroidota; class Bacteroidia; order Bacteroidales; family UBA932; genus Cryptobacteroides. The sequence continues at coordinate 40,125 of UQUJ01000009.1, forward strand.
GCGAGTAGTATATCTTGCCGTTGTTGCGTACCTTGTCGGTCGAGACCACAACATGTGGCTGGGAATACTCCTGAGCGGAAGCTCCGGATCCGAAGGCGGCCGCCAGGCATAGCAAGGCCGCGAAAGCAGTCAGGTGTCTGTTGTTCATCTTATCTTGTACAAATTGTCGGAAAACTCCAACATCCTCTTGCTGAATGTCTTCCATGAGAGCCTCTCTTTCTCGGCCCTGATTGAGTTAACGCAGAGGGTCTTGAGGTTGGAGTCAGAGAAGTAGGTCTGAATCTCCTTCACGATGCAGTCCACGTCAGCCTTCTGTGCGACAAGCCCCGTGCCACAGTCACCGATCGACTGGCGCAGCCCTCCCACGTCGGTCACCACCATCGGTACTTCGAAGTGGTAGGCGATCGCGCTTATTCCGCTCTGTGTGGCTGACCTGTAAGGCAGGACGGCCAGATCCGCCGCCGAGAAATAGTCTTTGACCTCGGAGTCCTTTATGTAGCGCGTGAACAGCTTGATCCTGTCCTTGGCCGGAGAAGAATCGATGATGGTCTGGTACTTCTCGAATGAGCCGTAAGGTTCTCCCGCCACGATCAGCTGGTAGCTGTCGTCAAGTTTTCCGAAAGCGTTCAGAAGGATGTCCAGCCCCTTGTATGACCTGATCAGTCCGAAGAACAGGATGTTCTTCCTGCCGTGTTCCAGCCCCAGAAGCCTTTCCGCCTCCTCCCTCGGCAGCTTCTCGCCGAAGTGCCCGTAAATCGGATGGAACAGAGTGACGTTTGGGGCGTCGGGAGAGAGTCTGCGCAGATCCTCCGCGACCTCGTCGCACAATGTGACGTTGCCTGTGCAGCCGGACAGAAAGTACTTTGTCAGAGGCGCGTCGAAGCATTTCGGCTCGTGCGGGATCACGTTGTGCAGGATCGAGATGACCTTGCAGCGCTTTTTCAGTCTTCTTGCGATGAAGCCCAGCGACGGTCCGAAATAGGACATCCAGTAACTGATCACTACCAGATCCGGTTTCCAGTCACGGATGGCCCTGTAGGTCTTCCGGTAGGTAAAAGGATTGGCCGTATCCAGCAGAGCATCGCTCTCGATGGGTACGGCGTCATCATCCTTTGTGACATATTGTGTCTTTCCCGGAAAAAGGAATTCCGGATACTGTCTTTTGAAATTGAATGCCTTGACAGTGTGGCTTTTGCTCAGTTCCAAGTAGAGACTTGCGTTGAACTGAGAGATCCCACCTCTGAATGGGTAAAAGCAGGACAGCAGAGCGATTCTCAAAGCTACTTGGCTTTAGACTCGCTTGCGGCGGCTGCCGGTGCGGCCTTTCCGCCCTTGCCCTTGCTCTTGCTTTGGATGTACTCGTCGTTGAGGCCGGACAGGATCGCGTCGGTAACGTCGAGGTCTGGGTCACCAGTGGCCACAGGGGCCGGAAGAACGCTGCCCTGGGTGGCGATGATCATGGCGTACTTGCGCTCCTCGTTGAACTTGTCAAGGAATGTCTTGATGGCGTCACCGATCTGGTTCATCATCACCTGCTGCTCCTCGGCGATTTCCTGCTGCTTCTGGGCGGCGTAGTTGTTGAAGTTGTTCTGCTGCTCCTGGAGCTTGAGGTTCCTCTGCTCGGCGACCGAGCGCACGAGGAGGCCTTTGTCCAGGTCGGACTGGAATTTGTTAACATCGCTCTGAAGCTTGTTGCCTCTCCTGCTGATCTCCTCCTGGATGCTCTGAACCTTGGTCTCCACTACCGATCTGAGATCGTTGGCCATGTCGTACTCGTCAAGCACTCTGTCGAGGTCGAACCATACGATGGAGCCGGCCTGGGCCGTGGCCTCCACAGCCTCTCCGGAAGTGGCGTTCTTTTTCCCGTTACCGTTTGAAGTGAGCTGGATAATTCCGAGAGCAACCACAGCGACGAGGGCTATGATGCTTACAATCAGTGGTGTTTGTTTCATTTTATTGATTTGTTTATTAATATTCAAGGCTACAAATGTAACTAAAAAATCTTTATCTTCGACAGATATGCCTGGATTGTTTTCTCAAGACCCATGTAAAGTGCGTCGCAGATGATGGCGTGGCCGATGGAAACCTCGTCCGTCCAAGGGATGGTCCTGATGAAATATTCAAGATTCTCAAGGCTCAGGTCATGCCCTGCGTTCAGCCCAAGTCCAAGTTCCCTGACTGCTTTCGCGGTCTCAAGATATGGCGCTATCGCTTTCTCGGGACCGGCCGGGTACTCCGCCGCATAGTCGGCGGTGTACAACTCCACACGGTCACACCCGCATGCCTTCGCGCCTTCGGCCATCGCGGGGGAAGGGTCAATGAATATGGACGTGCGTATTCCTTTCTCTCTGAATCTTGCGCAGATGTCCGTAAGGAAATCCTTGTTGGAGACGGTGTCCCATCCCGCGTTCGAGGTTATGGCGTCGTGCGCATCCGGAACGAGGGTGACCTGATCCGGTACTACCTCAAGCACCAGATCCACGAAACTTGGAATAGGATTCCCTTCTATGTTGAATTCTGTTCTCACCGTAGGTCTGATCGCCCTTACATCCGAGTACCTGATGTGCCTTTCATCCGGCCTCGGATGGACAGTGATACCTTCCGCTCCGAATCTCTCGCAGTCGATCGCCGCCTTCTCCACATCAGGCATGTTCCCGCCGCGGGCGTTGCGGAGGGTCGCGATCTTGTTGATGTTTACACTTAGTCTAGTCATGTTCGTACACAATATAGTAACCTTCAAAAAATAATCTGCATCATCTTAAGGAATCTTTTCGGTCTCATCAGTCATGTGCCACCGGGCACACACCTTCTTCGAAAAAAGATCTATCCTCGAAAATATTCTCTTAATCTGAGGCAACTTATTTTTTTTCATGTTACATAAACATACAAAAATAATGATTTCTGTTCAGTTTTATGCAGAATTGTGCTATTTTTGAAAAATGTTTTAAAAGCCACTGATGAAGATTGCGGTATATTCCAGAGACGGCGGCGCCATGCGCGAGGAAAGGCTTTCCCGGATGCTGGAAAGATTGGGGAAAGAGTCGTTCGACCTTTACGGGATCGGCGGGGGAGGGGACATCCTTCCCGGCACGGATCTGGTCATGAGCGTCGGAGGAGACGGCACGTTCCTCTCGGCCTCCCAGTGTGTCGGCAAGTCCGGCATCCCGATTCTGGGGGTCAATCTCGGGCGGTTGGGATTTCTCTCCGAATATAGTCCCGAAGAGGCCGGCGAAGCCCTTCTGTCAGGAGGATGGTATCTGGAAGACAGGGAGTTGCTGGACACAAAGGTGTACGGTGACGTGCCGGACAACGGCCAGAGGTTCTGGCCCTACACCCTCAATGAGGTCTCCGTTCACCGTTCCGGGGCGGCTCTTCTCGGGATCGACGTGACGATTGACGGGCATCCCTTGCCGACTTATTGGGCCGACGGGCTGCTCGTGGCCACCAGCTCCGGGTCAACGGCATATTCATTGAGTGTCGGAGGACCCATCTGCGCGCCTGAAGCGAAGGTGCTGATCATCGCGCCGATCGCACCGCACAACCTGAACGCCCGCCCGCTTGTGGTTCCTGACACCACGAGGATCACCGTCTCCATGAGATCCCGGGACGATGGCGTCATGCTCTCGATGGACAACAGGAACCATCTTATACAGCCCTCAGCCACCCTTGACGTCAAGGTGGCACAGTTTTCGCTTAAGAGGGTTCGTCTAAAAAATACCAGTTTTATAAAGGCTTTGACAACAAAGCTGTTCTGGGGGGAGGACATCCGGAACAGCGGTGAATGACAATTTTGTGAATATATGGACAAAATCAACAACATACCCTCTCACGTCTCCATCATTATGGACGGCAACGGACGATGGGCCCGGCAGAAGGGGCAGCAAAGGGTCGCCGGTCATTTCGAGGGTGTCGAAAGCGTGAGGGTCTGTGTCGAGGCCGCCGCCGAGGCAGGGGTCAAATACCTTTCGATTTTTGCATTCTCCGAAGAGAACTGGGGACGTCCGGAAGAAGAAGTCAGCTCGCTTATGGGCTTGATGCTTAAGGCAATAGCTGATGAGATTGATTCTCTTGCCGCAAAGGGTGTGAAGTTTCGTGTCCTGGGCAACACCTCACGTCTCGCTCCTGAGCTTTTGGCCGCGATCCACGAGGCTGAGGAAAAGACTGAGCCTGCGCCCGGCAAGGAACCACTGCTGACATTGATCGTCTTCTTCAGCTACAGCGGCAAATGGGACATCCTTCAGGCCGCCAAACGGATGGCAAAGGAATATTCAGACCGTCCGGATGAACTTGATTCTGTCGGCATCGGGGATTTTAGTCATTACCTTGTTACAGACGGGATCCCTGATCCGGATCTTATCATCAGGACCTCGGGGGAGGAAAGGATCAGCAACTATCTCCTCTGGCAGGCGGCATATTCGGAATTCCTTTTTGTGGACACTCTGTGGCCTGATTTCAGGCGTGAAGAGTTCCGCGCGGCGCTTGAGGAATATTCCCACAGGAACCGCAGATATGGAAAAGTTAAATAACTTGCGTATATTTGTAGCTTAATTCAATGAAATCAGATTCGATGAAAGTATATCGCTTCTTGTGCCTCGCCGCCTTGTCTTTCGCCGCCCTGCCTGTTATGGGACAGGAAACGGCGAAATCGTCTGTTTCCGCCGAGGTTGACTTTGACCACCCGAAAACCTACTATCTGGGTGGTGTCACCGTGGAGGGAAACCATCAGTTTTCGAGCCAACAGATCATCTCGCTGACCGGACTTCAGAAAGGCATGAAGGTCACGATTCCGAGCGATGACCTTTCCTCGATCGTGTCCAGACTGTGGATGCAGAGGTATTTCGAGAATGTCGCGCTGGAGCTTGACCATCTGAGCGAGAACAGGGACTCGGCCTACATTACGATCCGCATCCAGGAGCGTCCGAGGGTCTCCAGATGGCTTTTCACAGGTGTGAGGAAAGGTGAGCAGAAGGATCTGGACGAGAGGCTCAACCTCCGCCGTGGCGGTGAGTTCTCGGACTATGTCGCCAAGACTTCCACGGACATCATCAAGAGATTCTACGCCGACAAGGGATTCCTTAACTGCAAGGTTGATGTACAGACCCAGAAGGATTCCATCGTCAAGAATGCGATAAAAGTGAACTTCGCCGTTGACCGTGGCTCCAAAGTGAAGATCCGCGACATCAACTTCGAGGGCGCCCAAGGTTTCACGGACTACAAACTCTCCCGCTCCATGAAGAAGACCAAGGCCAAGAAATGGTACAACTTCTTCAACAGCAAGAAATTCAACGAAAAGGAATATCCTAACGACAAGAACAGCCTCATCAGCAAGTTCAACGAGGCCGGCTTCCGTGACGCCCGCATCATCAAGGATTCCATCTACTATGTGACACCGGACAGGCTGGGCATTGATCTCCGGATAGACCAAGGTAAGAAATACTATTTCAGGAACATATCATGGACCGGCAACTCCGTCTATTCCACTGACCAGCTCAATGAGCTCCTGAACATCCGCAAGGGCGACCCTTACGATATGGTGACCATGCAGAAGAGGCTCTTTGGTGGCGGAAAGCAGGGTGATCAGGATGTGTCCAAGATATATCGTGACAATGGCTACCTGTTCATCACCATCACTCCGGTCGAACTGAATATTGAGGGAGACTCCGTTGATGTCGAGATGAGAATCTCCGAGGGAAAGCAGGCCACCTTGAACAACATCGTCATCAACGGCAACAGCCTGACCAACGAGAGGGTTGTCCGCCGTCAGTTGGCCACAAGACCCGGCTACCTTTTCAGCCAGACCGACTTCGAGAGGTCCATCAGGGAGATCGCCTCTTTGGGACAGTTCGACCCGGAGGCCATAGCGGATCCGTCGAGGGGCTATACAATCGCTCCTAACCAGTTGAACAACACCGTGGACTTAATCTACAACGTGACCGAGAAACCTTCCAGCCAGCTGGAACTCTCCGGAGGCTGGGGCGCGAACACGTTCGTGGCGACGGTCGGTGTGAACTTCAACAACTTCTCCACGAAGCGTATGTTCGACAAGAACGCCTGGAGGCCGGTCCCTCTGGGAGACGCACAGAACCTTTCGCTGCGTTTCCAGACGAACGGAACCTATTATACATCACTGGTGTTCGGTTTCTCTGAACCATGGCTCTTCGCCAAGAAGCCTACGTCACTGAACCTTCAGGCCTACTATACCCGTCAGACCAACTCCTACCTTGCGATCGGCCTCCTGTCCAACGACAAGGTCATGCAGGTGTACGGATTCTCGGCCGGGATCGGTACGAGACTCAAATGGCCGGACAACTACTTCGTGCTCTACAACGGTCTCAGTTGGCAGATCTACGACCTGAAGAACTGGATCAACGGTTACTTCATGTTTAATGACGGAAGATCTCACAACCTTAGCTACACCATCAGCCTGAGCAGAAACTCAACCGACCAGCAGATTTACCCTCGTATGGGTTCCAACTTCAGTGCCAGCCTCCAGCTGACACCTCCATATTCATTGTTCAGAAAGAAGGATCTCGGTACGCTTGACGCCAACGGCAACCCTCTGAAGGTCGCAAGCTACAAGGACATCAATTACGACAAATGGAGCTCGGCGGACCGCTACAAGTGGATCGAGTACCATAAGTGGAAGGTCAGCGGAGAACTATACACCAAGGTGATCGGAGACTTCGTGATCATGAGCCGCGCCCAGTTCGGCTACCTTGGGTACTACAACCGCAAGTGGGGATATTCTCCGTTCGAGGGATTCCGTGTCGGTGGCGACGGCATGTCGGGCTATGACACATACGGAGCCGATGTCATCGCCCTTCGTGGCTACGAGAACTACTCCCTTACTCCTTGGGACGTGACACCGTACAACTCCAACGGCTACTATGCCGGCAATGTCTATGACAAGTTCACTATGGAGTTCCGTTACCCTGTCATCCTCCAGCCTCAGTCCACAATCTTTGTGCTGGGCTTCCTTGAGGGAGGTAACTGCTGGTCTGACATCAAGAAGTTCAATCCGTTCCAGATCAAGCGTTCGGCAGGTGTCGGCGTGAGGGTGTTCCTGCCGATGATCGGTCTGCTCGGTATCGACTGGGGCTACGGCTTCGACAATCCTGAAAAGAAGAACAGGAGTCAGTTCCACTTCCTGATCGGACAACAATTCTAAATAATATTCTTACATTTGCATCGGAATAGTACACGAAACTGATAAAATTCTATAAAAATGAAAAAGATTCTTTTGATCGCCGCTATGGCGTTGTTTACTCTGACAGCTTCGGCACAGGCGAAGTTCGCCTATGTTGACTTCAATGAACTGGTGATGCTCGCCCCTGAGGCTGACGCTGCCAGATCACAGATGCAGGCTGCTCAGAAAGAGGCTCAGGAAACCCTTCAGAGCATGATGGAAGAGGCACAGACCAAGTATAACGAGTACCAGCAGAAGCAGTCCACATGGACTCCAGCCATCAAGTCCAGCAAGGAGAAGGAACTCGGTGAGATCCAGAACAGGATTCAGGAATTCCAGCAGTCTATCCAGGCAGAGCTCCAGCAGCAACAGCAGCAGTTGATGGATCCTATCTACAAGAAGGCTCAGGAGGCAGTTGAGAAACTCGCCAAGGCCGGCGGCTACCTGTTTGTGTTCGAGACTTCACAGTACCTTTACGTTGACAAGGCTCAGTGCAAGGATCTGACTCCTGAGGCAAGAAAGGCAATGAATATTCCTGAGGGCAGGACCATCGAGGATCTCCAGAAGGAACTTCAGGCACAGGCTCAGGGCCAGCAGCAGTAATCATTGACAGGAAGATCAGAAGAGGGTAGGCAAGAACTGATTTTTGCCGACCCTTTTTTGCGCTCTGACATGACGTGTTGTCGCTGAGTGCTTTCCAGGACGTTTTTTCGTTATGTTTTAGGGCTGTATGCAGGTAATGAATCTTTTTTCGGAGAAAAGGTTGGTTATTCTGCTTTTTATGCTTTAATTTGTAAGGTATTTTTATAAAACACAAATATTCTTAAAATAGAAATGCAACATAAGGTTATTGATGCTAAGGATGTTGTGATCAGGTTCGCCGGGGATTCCGGTGACGGCATGCAGCTTACCGGAACTTTGTTTGCCAACCTGTCCGCAGTCTATGGTAACGGCCTTTCCACATTTCCGGACTATCCGGCAGAGATCAGAGCCCCGAAAGGGACTGTCGCCGGTGTGTCTGGATTCCAGGTTCACATCGGCAGCCATAAGGTAAACACCCCCGGGGACTTCTGTGACATGCTGGTGGCGATGAACCCAGCCGCCCTGAAGGCGAACGCCAAGTGGTTGAAAAGAAACGCTACCGTGCTTGTAAACGAGGATGCCTTCGATGATTTCGGCCTGACGAAAGCGGGCTTCACCGGCAATCCTTTTGAGGAACTTCACATCGAGGACAGGAACATCATCGTCGCCCCGATCACAAAACTGACGGAGGAGAGCCTGAAGGACAGCGGACTGGATGTCGTGTCTGTCCATAAGTGCAGGAATATGTTCACCCTCGGAATGGCCTGCTTCATCTACAGCCGTCCGTTGGACTATGTCTATACCTATCTTGAGGGACGTTTCGCCAGGAAGCACCCTGAGATGATCGAGCCGAACCGCAAGGTGGTGAACGACGGCTACAACTATGCCGCGAACATCCAGGCGGTCGCCGACACCTACACCGTCGTCCCGGACATTCAGGAAAAAGGAATATACAGGAATATAACCGGTAACCAGGCTTTGGCCTGGGGTCTCATCGCCGCTTCGGAGAAATCCGGACGGCCTCTTTTCTGCGGATCCTATCCGATCACGCCGGCGACTGCGATTCTTGAGGAACTCGCCATACACAAGAACCTTGGTGTCAAGACCATGCAGACCGAGGACGAGATAGCCGGAATATGCTGTGCCATCGGCGCGTCGTTCGCAGGCAATCTGGCTGTGACGACCACCTCCGGCCCCGGTCTATCCCTTAAGTCAGAGGCTCTCGGACTTGCCGTGATGACCGAGCTTCCGCTCGTGGTTGTGGACGTTCAGCGCGGCGGTCCTTGCACCGGTCTGCCTACCAAGACCGAGCAGGCTGACCTTAACGAGGCCCTTTACGGACGCAATGGCGAGAGCCCGATGGTCGTGATGGCCGCACACTCCCCGGCGCATTGCTTTGACGCCGCCTTTACGGCCGCCAAGATCGCTATGGAGCATATGACTCCTGTCCTGCTCCTCTCCGAAGGCTTCCTTGGTAACGGCTCGGAGCCGTGGAAGATTCCTTCAATGAGTGGATATCCTGAGATCAAGCCTCGCCTCGCCGAGGCCGACGGGAGCAAGTTCCATCCTTTCGAGAGGGATCCCGAGACTCTTGCCAGAAAATGGGCTCCGGCCGGAACACTTGGCTTGGAGCACCGTGTGGGCGGTCTTGAGAAGACACATAACGGAGTCCTTTCCACAGATGCGGCCAACCACGAGATGATGGTAAAGGAGCGTGCGGAGAAAGTCGCCCGTGTGGCCGCTGACATTCCTGACCTTGTTGTTGACGGTCCGGAGAGCGGTGATGTCCTGTTGGTTGGCTGGGGTGGCACTTACGGACATATTCTTACAGCCACGGAGGAACTCCGCGCCGCCGGTAAGACTGTAAGCCGTGTGCATTTCGATTTCATCGATCCGCTGCCTAAAAACACGGAGAAGGTACTGTCTGGTTTCCGTAAGATAATCGTCTGCGAGCTTAATCTCGGACAGTTCGCCGGGTACCTCAAGACCATATTTCCGCAGTTCAACTATTTGAGCTGCAATAAGGTTCAGGGACAGACTTTCCTTGTTAAGGAGATTGTTGACGCCGCTTTAAGCGAATTATAGGAGGACAGCGCAATGCCAAAATATACATTGAAAGATTTCAAGAGCGACCAGGAGATCAGATGGTGTCCGGGATGCGGGGACTATTCCGTGCTCGCCGCTCTTCAGAGAACCCTTCCCCTGGTTTGTGAGGAGAAGGGGATAGACAAGGACAAGATTGTGGTCGTGTCCGGAATTGGTTGTTCGTCAAGGCTTCCGTACTATGTGGACACCTACGGGTTCCACAGCATCCACGGCCGCGCCACGGCCATCGCCACAGGTATGAAGGTCGCCAACCCGGATCTCTGCATCTGGCAGGTGAGCGGTGACGGTGACGCGCTGGCAATCGGCGGTAACCATTTCATCCACGCCATCCGCAGGAACATCGACATCAATCTGATGCTCTTCAACAACCAGATTTACGGAATGACCAAGGGACAATATTCCCCGACCTCCAAACTGGGAGCCATCACGAAGACTTCCCCTTACGGAACGGTCGAGCATCCGTTCAATCCGGGCAGTCTTGTGCTTGGCGCGAAAGGAACGTTCTTTGCTCGTGGAATGGACACTGAACTTGCTCTCAATCAGGAGATCATGCTTGCGGCCTCAAGGCATGAGGGCACTTCAGTGATGGAGTTCCTGACCAACTGCGTGATCTTCAACAACGGCTCACACGCCGAGATTTCCGACAGGGAACACAAGGCGGACAGGACGCTGGTCCTGCGTGACGGCGAGAAGATGATATTCGGAAAGAACCGCGACAAGGGCATCGCCCTCGACGGGTGGAGACTGAAGGTCGTGACAATCGGAGAGAACGGAGTCACCGAGGATGACATTCTCACCCACGACAGCCATTCCGACAACCTTGGCCTCCAGATGATGCTGGCCGACATGAAATGGCCGGACTTTCCGGTAGCTCTCGGAGTCATCCGCGAGGTGCCGGACATCACCTATGAGGATGAGGTTGCCAAGCAGGTCGAGAGCGTGAGGTCAAAGGCCAAGGTCCACAGTGTGGACGAGTTGCTTCACAGCGGCTCCACTTGGGAACTTAAATAGAACACACATTTTTTAACTAATTAATAACACATCACATTATGAAAACAACAGAAATAATGGCCCGTCTTCAGGCCAAGTATCCAACTGAGAAGGAATATCTTCAGGCAGTGGAGGAAGTTCTTGAGTCAATCGAGGAGGTTTACAACCAGCATCCTGAGTTCGAGAAGGCCAAGATCGTCGAAAGACTTGTCGAGCCTGACAGAATCTTCACGTTCCGTGTGACCTGGATTGACGACAACGGTGAGGTTCAGACAAACCTCGGCTACCGTGTGCAGTTCAACAGTGCGATCGGACCTTACAAGGGAGGACTTCGCTTCCACAAGGCCGTGACCCCTTCAATGCTCAAGTTCCTTGGATTCGAGCAGACATTCAAGAACGCCCTCACAACCCTTCCTATGGGTGGCGCGAAAGGTGGTTCGGACTTCGACCCTGTCGGCAAGTCAAACGCTGAGATCATGCGTTTCTGCCAGGCCTTCATGCTTGAGCTCTGGCGCTGCATCGGCCCTGACCAGGACATTCCTGCCGGTGACGTGGGTGTCGGCGGGCGCGAGATCGGTTTCCTTAACGGAATGTACCAGAAGCTTGCCCGTCAGTACCACACCGGAGTCCTCACCGGAAAGGGCGCCACATGGGGAGGATCGATTCTCCGTCCTGAAGCCACCGGTTTCGGAGCCCTCTATTTCACCCAGCACCTTCTCCACAAGGCCGGCAAGGACATCGCCGGCCAGAAGGTCTGCATCTCCGGTTTCGGTAATGTGGCTTGGGGCGCCGTGAAGAAGGCTACCCAGCTCGGAGCCAAGGTCGTAGCTATCTCAGGTCCTGACGGAGTCTGCCATATTCCAGAAGGCATGACCCCGGAGATGAACGAATATATGCTTGACATGCGCGCCTCCAACAGGAACATGGTCGAGGATCTCGCCACCAAGTTCCCTGGACAGGTTCAGTTCACCGCCGGCAAGAAGGCTTGGAGCATCCCTTGCGACATCGCTCTCCCTTGCGCGTTCCAGAACGAGCTCAGTGAGGACGACGCAAAGGAACTGAAGGCCAACGGCTGCTGGTGCTGCTGCGAGGTTTCCAACATGGGTTGCCAGCCTGGAGCCATCCACTTCTTCCAGAACAACGGAGTCCTCTTCGCTCCTGGCAAGGCTGTGAACGCCGGTGGTGTCGCCACATCAGGCCTTGAGATGACCCAGAACGCGGCTCACCTCAGCTGGTCCGCACAGGAGGTTGACGACAAGCTTCACTGGATCATGCAGAGCATCCACGAGCAGTGCGTGAAGTACGGCACACGTCCGGACGGCAGCGTTGACTACGTGAAGGGAGCCAACATCGCCGGCTTCATGAAGGTAGCGCAGGCCATGCTTGAGCAGGGAATCATCTAAAAAAGTAAAATTTCCTACGAATATGAGCACATCAGCACTTTGTTGATGTGCTTTTTTCATTTATATTCATTAAATTTGCAAGTTATGATGAATATGAACATTATTAAATAACACTTTTTCAAATGAAAAGAACCGCTCTGGCATTAATGCTGATCGCTCTTGCGGCTTCCTGCAACACGGAGCCGAAGACCGCTGTCCAGAAGAAGGTCGATTCGTATGCACTCGTAAAGATCGAGTCGCCAGACCTTTCCGGTATCACAGACAACGGTAAAGAAGTCCTCAACCTCTACAAATTCGCCGCCGACCAGGCAGACAGTATCTACTGGAAGCAGTATTTTGGTGACAAGACCTTGATCGAGAACCTGAAGGATGCCGATCTTAGGGACTATGCCAAAATCAACTATGGCCCTTGGGACCGCCTTGACGGCTCCACATTCATAGAAGGTTTCGGAGAGCTTCCTCTTGGTGCCAACTTCTATCCGGCCGACATGACTGCCGCCGAGTTTGATTCGCTGGCGGATCCGGTGAAGACGAGCCCATATTCACTCATCAGGCGCGGCGCCGACGGAAAACTCACTTCTGTCTGGTATCATGACGCTTTCGAGTACAACATCGATAAGATCTGCAATTACCTCAAGGCTGCCGCTGACATCACCATCAAGCCAAGCGTGCGCAATTATCTTCTCAAGAAGATCGACGCGCTGAAGACTGACTATTATTATGACAGCGACCTTGCCTGGCTGGAGATGACGGACAGCAAGATGGACCTCATCATCGGCCCTAACGAGGTCAATGATGACCAGCTCTATGGTCTCAAGACTTCCTACGAGGCCTACGTGCTTCTGAAGGACTTGAAGCGCACCGAGGTTCTCGATCAGTTCACCTCGATGCTTCCGGAACTCCAGAAGCAGATCCCTTGCGAGGAGCAGTACAAGACTTTTGTTCCGGGTGACGAGTCCGACATCTACGCCTACGACGCCATCTACTGCGCCGGTCACGCTAACGCAGGTATAAAGCTGATTGCTTTGAATCTCCCTTACAATGAGGAAGTTCAGGCAAAGGCCGGTACCCGTACGGCCCTCCTTCGCAACATTATGATGGAGAAGTTCAACAGGGTTGTCAACCCGGTCGGCATCGTGGTTTTGACTCCTGACCAGCAGGATCACCTTGACGAGGAGGCTTTCTACTGGAACATCGCTTTCCGTGAGATCTCCCACGGACTCGGTGTAAAGGAGACCATCAACGGCAAGGGCTTCGTCTATGAGGCTCTTGGCAACAAGGCTCTCACTTGGGAGGACGCCAAGGCCAACGCCCTCGGTCTTTACTTTGTCTGCAAGCTTCTCGACGAGCATAAGATTCCGGCGCTCATCACCAAGGAGGATGCCATCACCACATTCGTGGCCAACCTCATCCGCTCTGAGCGTTTCGGTGAGGCCTCGCAGCTCGGAAGGGCTTACGTGATGCTCTTCAACTACCTCAACCAGAACGGCGCTTTCAAGCGTGGGGACAGCGGGAAATATTCAATCGACTACGAGAAGACCCTTTCACTCGTGGCTGAGTTCGCCGGCATCGCCCTCAAGACTCAGGCCACCGGTGACTACGAGTTCGCCGAGCGGTTCGAGAACCAGTACTGCGTTCTGTCAGAGGACTTCAAGGCTGACCTCGTGAACATCCGTCTTGAGAACATCCCGATTGACCTCAGGTTCGAATTCCAGAAATAAAATTAATAATCAATACTACTGAAATGGCTGAAAAGAAATTCAATGTGAAGTACGGTGTACTTCTGCCGATTGTTCTTCTGGTCACACTCTTCTTGTGGTGTGTGCCTACATCTTTCTTTGGCATCGACGCCCTGACCGTTGTGCAGCAGCGTGTGATCGCCCTCTTCGTGTTCGCCGCTTTGATGTGGATGTTTGAGATCATCCCTAACTGGGCGACATCCGTCCTGATCATCGTGGTCGCTTTGCTGACCGTCTCCGACAAGGGACTCGGTTTCTTCTGCAATCCTGAGTTCGGTCAGCTGGTAAGCTACAAGAAGATAATGTCATCTTTCGCCGATCCTGTCGTGATGCTGTTCCTTGGCGGATTCGTGCTCGCGATCATGGCTGAAAGATTCGGACTTGACGTAACTCTCGCAAAATCATTGCTCAGCATATTCGGAACAAAGCCTAAGATGGTGCTTCTGGGATTCCTCATCATCATCTCCGTGTTCTCGATGTTCATGAGCAACACCGCCACCGCCGCCATGATGCTTGCCTTCCTCGCTCCGGTGCTTCACAAGCTGCCGAGCGACGACAAGGGAAAGATCGGCCTCGCGCTCTCGATTCCGGTCGCCGCCAACCTCGGTGGTATCGGAACTCCTATCGGAACCCCTCCTAACGCGACAGCGAAAGGTTACCTTGAGCAGGCCGGCATCGATGTCTCTTTCGGAGACTGGTGCGTCCACATGATTCCTTACGTGATCATCATGATCCTCCTCGCGTGGATTCTCCTTCTGGTGTTCTTCCCGTTCAAGACCCAGAAGCTTGTGCTTGAGATCCCTGCCAATGACAAGAAGAAGGATTGGAAGAGCAAGCTCGTCTGGGCTACCTTCATCATCACGATCCTTCTCTGGGCCACGGAGCAGCTCCATCACATCAGCTCCAACGTCGTGGCTCTGATTCCTCTCGCCGTCTTCACGGCCACAGGGCTTTTCGGCAAGGAGGAGATCAAGGAGATCAACTGGTCAGTGCTCTGGCTCGTTGCCGGAGGCTTCGCATTGGGCTATCTCCTTCAGGACACCGGTCTGGCGAAGGTTCTCATCACGGCGATACCGTTCGGCTCGATGTCCGTCATCCTTGTGCTGGTAGTTGCCGGTTTCGTCTGCTACTTCCTCTCGAACTTCATCAGCAACTCCGCCACCGCGGCCCTGCTTATCCCTATCCTTATCGTAGTGGCTGAGGGCATGGCCGATCCGGCAGCCGCCAACAACGCAGCCTTCATCGCCATGGGCGGAACCCAGGCCATGATCATATTCATCGCCGTGTGCGCCTCCATCGCCATGCTGTTCCCTATCTCCACACCTCCGAACGCCATCGCGGCCTCAACCGGACTTGTCGAGACAAAGGACATGGCGAAGGTCGGCATCATCATCGGTGTCGTAGGATTCATCTTCGGATTCTTCTGGCTCACCAAGATATTCCCGTTCGCACAGTAATTTTTCAATAATATCAGAGAAGCTGTTTTGGGGAAGAAACCAAAACAGCTTCTCAATGCTAAGAAATCAGTTAGTAGTTATTCAAATGAACAAAATTTTCACTTCACTTGCCGCTTTGGCAATGTGTGTCTCTCTCGGGGCACAGGAGACGGCTCCAAAGGTAAGCCTTTACGGATTCATCCGCAATTACTACGCTTTCGACACGCGTGAGAGTGTCGCAGGAACAGAGGACTTCTTCTATTATCTTCCTAAGGATGAGAACAAGAAGGGCGATGTGGATCTGAACGGGCAGAGTTCCTTCCGCTTCGCGGCCCTTACCTCCAGAATCGGGCTCAATGTCACCGGTTATGAATATAATGGCTTGAAATTCGGAGCAAAGATCGAGACTGACTTCTACAATGGTCTTTCCGGTGTCTCCGGAACCGCGGTGCTTCGTCTTCGTCAGGCTTATGTCACCGTCGGCAGGAACGATTGGCTGGTGACGGCAGGCCAGGCCTGGCATCCTATGGCCGCAGACATGCCGGACGTGTTCTCCCTCAACACAGGAGCGCCTTTCGGACCTTTCAGCCGTACCCCTCAGGTGAAACTTGACTACAGGCTCAACGACGCGTTCTCCCTCACGGGATCGGCCATCTGGCAGATGCAGTACAATTCGGCAGGCCCTAACGGTGCCAAAGCCGACTACATCAAGGACGCCTGCACCCCGGAATTATTCCTGGGCCTGAACTACAAGAAGGACAATCTCCTCCTGAGGGCGGGCGTGAACATGCTCTCCATCAAGCCGAGGGCAAACAATGGCTCTGTCAAGGTTGACGACCGCATCACCACCTTCACTCCGTTCTTCTACGGACAGTACAAGAGCGGCCTGTTCTCCGCCAAGGTGAAGACAGTCTTCGCCGAGGCCGGCGAACACGTCAACCTCAACGGCGGCTACGGAATCTCAGGAATGAAGTCTGACGGGGCAAGTTATGAATATACCCCTACCCGCAACTCTTCGACTTGGGCGAGCTTCATGTACGGCAAGAAGACCCAGTGGATTCTCTTTGCTGGCTATGTGAAGAATTTCGGAACGAAAGACGATCTCTACGGCGCCAAGGACGGCTACGCTCCTGCCGCAAACCTCTATTTCAGCAAGAACAGCTTCTCGAACATGAACCAGATGTGGAGGCTCACCCCTACCGTGATCCACAACATCGGCAAGTTCGCGATCGGTCTTGAATATGAAATCACAAGCGTCCAGTACGGAGAGTATAAGACCGTCGGCGGCGTGAAATTCATCGGTGCCAACGGCCTCGCCGAGGACAACCTCCACTGGATCACCAACAACCGTATTCAGGCCCTTGTCAAATTCACTTTCTAGTTTGGTTTAATGAGTCGAGGCTGTCGGCCTTGACAGGAGATGATGATATGAAAAGAACACTCACAACGCTTGCTCTGGCTTTGTCCATGTCGCTCTTATCTTTACCGTCTGACGCCCAAAGTCACTTGGTAAAACTCACCAATCATCTTGAGCCGTATGGCTTCTTCCGCACAAGCGCGGCGTTTGACGCCCGCGAGGTCAAGACCGACTCCGAAGACTTGTTCTATTACCTGCCTTACGACAGCGTGATCAACGGTGACGGCTACGACATCTGGTACAACCCTTCATTGAAGTTATCGGCTCTGACGACCCGTCTGGGCTTCAATCTTACAGGGTTTCAGTACGGAGCCTTGAAAGTGACGGGCAAGCTGGAGACGGATTTTCATCTGTTGAACAAAGGGGCGGCATCTCTTCACTTGAGAGAGGCTTACCTGAATTTCGGGTGGAATGATCTCGGCAAGGTTGTCGGCTCTGTGGATCTCAAGGTCGGACACGCATGGCATCCGATGTCCCTTGACATGCCTTGCACGATAGGCTACGAGGCCGGCTCTCCGTTCAATCCGTACGCCAGAAGCCCTCAGCTGACGGCAAGTGTCTCTTTCCTCAGACACTTTTCTTTCACGGCCGGAGCCTTGTACCCGATGGAGTTCATGCCGACCGGGCCGCAGGGACCTTCCGCTGATTATGTGAAATACGGCCTTATACCAGAGCTTTATGCGGGTCTGGCATTCTCAACCGAACATTTCACGGCAAAGGCCGGTGTTGATTTCCTGAGTCTTAAACCACGCTGGCGCACCCTTGCCGACACCTATTACTATTACAAGGGAACCACCGTGAAGGACCGCGTCTCGATGATCAGTCCGATGTGCTACGCGGAATATTCAAAAGGAACTTTCAAGGTCAACGCAAAGGCTGTCCTCGCTTCGGGAGGAGATCATCTGCGACTTCTGGGAGGCTATGCCCTTTATGACAGAAGTGACCCTTTGAACTATAAGTACACCCCGCTGCGTTCACTTACGGCCTTTGTGTCCACGTCCTACGGCGACCAATGGCAGTTCATGTTCATGGCTGGAGGCATGATGGCGCTCGGTACTTCCCATGACCTTCTTACGGACTATGAGACGAACAATGTGGTTCCGGACAACATCTACTACTTCGATGGCGGTTTCAAGAATGTGCGCGACGTTGTGCGTGTCGCTCCGGCAGTGGCTCTCAATCTGGACAGATTGACTGTCGCCCTTGAGTACAATGGCTCCTGTGTATGGTATGGTGACATCAATTCCCTGAGTTCAAGGGGAGTAGCTGTCAACAATATTCATAACGTCATAAGCCACCGCGTCTTGGGAGTGGTCAAGTACTCGTTCTAGAAAAGGGTGTGTGAATATTCCGTCAAAATTTTCTTGCCGTTTAGAATATTTTTCCGATATTTGTCGCGTAGAACAGATAGAATGAGAAGTTTTAATCATATCCACCATCATCACCTTAGTCAGAAACGGAGGTGAGTTTGTCGTGGGTATCTGTTTATGAGGGATATTTAAGTCAAGGCTCGCTTCCGTTTTGGTAGCGGGTCTTTTTTTTAGAAGCTGTTTTGAATTGTTTGAAATGTTCTTTGAGGTGAAAAATCTTCATT
>UQUJ01000010.1 GCA_900544195.1 uncultured Alistipes sp.
TAGCATAGTAGTGAAGATGTCTTCACCGCATTGCCGTATGCAAAAGGAAGGAGGTTTTTTGATGCGGTTGCCCTGAATAAAATGTAGTACAATAGTTGTTTTATGTGCTAAAAAGTGTAACTTTGTTGACAAGACACCTGCTAGAAAATGTAGCAACACATATGGAAAGAATTGTATTTCAGAAACTTGTCGAATGGAAAGATAGCGCAACCAGAAAACCGCTGATCCTCAACGGTGCCCGACAAGTCGGCAAGACATGGCTGTTAGAACAATTAGGAAAACAGTATTTTAAAAAGGTTGCATATCTGGTATGTCGTAAGAACCAAACTTTGAAGGATGTGTTCTCTCTGGACTTCGATACGGACAGAATACTCCGGGCCCTCAGAGCATTGTCCGGAGTTGATATCACCCCGGGGGACACTCTCATTGTTCTTGATGAAGTGCAAGACATTCCAGAGGCCATTGAATCATTAAAGTACTTTTGTGAGGAAGCTCCTGAGTACCATATTGCAGTAGCCGGATCTCTATTGGGGATATCCTTGCATAGGGACATATCATACCCGGTAGGAAAAATTGATGAAATAAATGTCTATCCTCTCAACTTTGACGAGTTCCTTTTGGCAAAAGGTGAGACAGAAGCATACAAACTACTAAAAGACAAAGACTTCCACACTACAAATCTGATACATGAGAAGTACACCGACTTGCTTAGACAGTATTATTATGTCGGAGGGATGCCGGAAGCCGTAAAGGTATATATTGAAACGGATGGACTTCAAGCCGTGCGCAATATCCAAAAGGCCATTCTCAATGGATATGAGAGAGACTTCTCGAAGCATGCCCCTAAAGACCAGATTACACGAATAAGACTTGTATGGCAGACACTTCCGTCACAATTATTCAAAGAAAACAAGAAGTTTATCTATGGCTCAATTAAGCATGGTGCACGGGCAAAAGACTTTGAAATTGCAATCCAGTGGCTAGTGGATGCCGGGCTTGTATATAAGGTTCCTCTCTGCAAGGAGGTAAAACTCCCTCTAAAAGTATATGAAGATCCATCTGCATTCAAGCTATTTACATTGGATCTGGGACTGCTGGGAGCCATGGTCGGAACAGAAGCCAGTCAGGTCCTTGTCAAAAACGACATCTTCATTGAATATAAAGGCGGTATGACAGAACAATTCATACTCGAAGAAATGAAGAGTCACGGCGAAGAGAATATCTTCTATCACAAGACGGATGACGGAACAAGACTTGAAATTGACTTTCTGATTCAGAGGAACGGAAAATTACTGCCAATTGAGGTGAAGGCTGAAGGTAATGTAAGAGCGAATTCCCTGAGCAATCTCTTGAAACAAACCCCGGAACTTCATGCAATAAGATACTCAATGAAACCCTACATTGAGCAGCCGCAGATGACTTGCTACCCTCTTTATGCTATTCAATAAACGTGTTATAGGTAGTCCGCTCCTTTATTTCTGATTTGATATTCTTTCCAACTATAATGTGTCTGGTGCTTGGTCTCCGCTTTGATTCCAAGGTAGCGGAAGCACTTGTAGGCATAGTTGTCGCTAATGAGTATCTTCTTGTTGATTCTGATAAAAGCGGCTGTCCAACGATGTGAATCGGTAGTCATGTCATCTGTTCTCTCAGGTTGTCTCGTACAACAGGTTTACAGAACTGCAAAAGTCCGTTCATTCCCTAATTTCATCGAACTCACGTTAAGGAAGAAGTATATTTAGAGACGTAAGCGACGATTTCAGGCGGAACTTTACAAGAATGATAGCCGTGGCGCCAAGAGCCCGCAAAGCGAGTTAGGTTATATCGCACCTGACTCGCTTTTTTGTTGTTTTCAGGTGAGGTGCGGCCGGACAAAGAGATGTGCTGCAGCGTTTTCTTGCCGAGTTGATTACTGGCCGACCGACAGATTCTCGATCTTGATCCGGAAAGTTCCTGACGGGGCGAGAACATCCACCACATCGCCGACCTTCTTCCCCATCAAAGCGGCGCCTATCGGGGACTTGCAGGAAATTTTGCCTTTCTCAATGTCCATCTCGTGAGGGCTTACGATGGTGTATGTCATTCTGACGTTGGAAGACAGATTGGTGAACTCCACCTTGCTGAGCAAAGAGACCTGGTCCTTTGGCAATGCCGCCGTGTCGAGGACCCTTGAATATTCCAGAACTTTCTGCAGGAAACGGATCCGGCTGATGGTCTTGGCCTGGGCACGTCTTGCGGCGCGGTATTCAAAGTTCTCGCTCAGGTCGCCTTGGGCGCGGGCTTCGGAGAGGTCTTCCTTGATCTTGGGATATTCCACATTTATAAGGTTGTTAAGTTCCTCGACAATCTGGTCGTAACGTTCCTTGGACAGATATTCCATAATGCAACATTTGTTATGCTTGGACAAACTTACATAAAAATCTGCGATTTTTACGCCCGTCCAATAAGAAAGGAACAGTTTTTTAGAGAAAATGTACGAAAATTTGTCCGGTAGAAACATGATTGTGCCGGATAAAAAGAGAGAATGAACACCACTCCGATGGACACGTTTGCTGGCCTTGATGGATGCATGGAACAGCATCCAACGGGTTCCCGGAAGTGTCCCGGAAGTGTCCCGGAAGTGTCCCGCAACCGGCGATCTGAAGGAACTTCCTCCGGCCGACTTTCGGGAATCCTGTGAATATTATTAGAATGACTGTCGCGAAGACATGAAAAAAGCCATCCTCTGTACCGAGAATGGCTTATCATTATCGCTATTTGTCACTTCGACAGGCTCAGTGACCGAGTTGTGCTCAGTGACCGCTGATCACTGCTTGGTGAAGAGGGAGGCGAAACCGAACATGTCAGGGTCGAATTTCTCGTCTTTCCACCACTTTATGCCGAACGGTGGCTTGTCATAGTCACGGAACTCTACGGTCAGATCGCCGTCCACAATGGTAAAGACAGCAACAGCCTCACCTATAGTCTCATTGTCCTTGCTGAAAGCCCTGTTGGCGGCTGAGAGAAGGTAGTAGGCGTTCGTGTGGACTTCATAACCATCAAACGCCATGAACATCGTGCATTCTCTGACGGCGTTTTTCCCCATCGGTTCCCCTTCCGAAGAGTAGTTTATTGGATTGGTAGGAATCATTGTGGCCTCCCTGAAGAAGCTGGCGAAGTCTCCCTTGTCATTAGGAGTCACGGTCACGACTCCTGACTCGTCCTTTGTGAAGGTGAGCGTGAATCCTTCATTGTTCAAAGGCAGCAGAGAAGGGTTGTCTCCCTCCATCTCGAACCATTCTATAAGCTCGTCCACTGCGAACACCTTGCTGAACGTCCATGTTCCGAGAATAGCGTCCGGAACTTTTACTGAATAGAGGGTGTACTCCGCGCTCTCATTGTCACCCGGGATGAACCTCACGGCTGCGTCCATGTCCACGGTCACCCCAACCTTGTCCCCGTCCTTGAAGCCGTCCTTGAGAGAGAACTTGAACGTGGCTGTCGACTTGCCGGCCTTGAGGACGGCGTGAGGACCTGAATAGGTTTTGTACGTGTCTCTGGTGGCCGGGTCGAAGACCACGTACGGAGCCGCCTCGCCGGTGATCTTGAGAGGAATGATCACGTCGTCGCTCAGGGAGAGATTGTCACCGGAGGTCACGCCGGTCACCTTGATCTTGGCGACATAGGGGCCTACCACGTCCGCTTTGGTCAACTCGAATGAATATACAAGCGTCTCTTCCGGATCCGGAGCCACGATGGTGACGAACTTGGTTCCGAGGTCGTAGCCTGACGGACACTCGATCCCGAGGTTCAGAGGACTGGCCTGGGTCAGATTAAGATTCTTTACGCTGAATGTGCCGGAGGTCTCTCCGGCCTTGATTGTGACCGGGACGCCGGTCAGCTCGAAATCAGTCCCCGCATTCGCTCCTGAGGAGTTGATCATGACACTGACATTCTCGGTGGCCGGCTCGCTGAGGATGACCTTCACATCGACGCTGCGCTTGGCATAGGCGGTGTAGAGGCTTTTCTCAAACTCGACAGTCGGCTTGTCATCCTTCTGGCATGACGAGATCGTCACCGCGGCCGCCACAAATGTTAGAATTCGTTTAAACATACTGCTATAAATTAAAAAACAAAACTCTTTTCTTAAAAACACGAACCTCACTTGCCCTTGCCTGCGCTGACCGCCGCCTCGTACTCGGCCCTGATGGCCTTCAACTCCTCCCTTTCGGCGGCGGTGGGGATCTCACCTTTCGGTTTGATATAGCTTTTGGAGGCATCGGAAGTCTTCGGTGGAAGCTCATTGTAGGAACATCCACAGAGGGTTGCGCCGATAAAAACAGCGACTAATATAGCAATTATATTTCTTTTTGTGTTCATAATGCTTGAAAATTGTAAGTTGTCATTAATAAACATAGCCGGGGTTCTGCTCCAGTCCCGGATTCAGATCCACGTCGGACTTGGAGATCGGAGAGGTGTAGAGGTACTCTCTCGTGGTGTATTTCAATCCGTTGCTGATCACCCACCACTCCGGGCAGCCGTTGCGCTTGAGCTCGTACCAGCGGTCGCCTTCCATGTAGAGTTCCTTACGTCTTTCATCGAAGATGGCCTGGAGAAGGGGAGTGACGGCCTTCCCCTGACAATCCACAACAATCCTGTCGTCGGGGCGGACAGCCGGAAGCGACGCCATTGTCAGGTCGGAGACATCCTCGATCCTGTTGCGGCGCAGCTCGTTCAGCCATCTGAGGGCGGAATCGTTGTCCCCTTTGTGATAGTAGGCCTCGGCCAGCATCAGCACGATCTCGGAGAGGCGGACCTTGCACTCGGGAGTCTTGACATTCATCCTTTTGCTGTTGAAGCTGGCCGCATAGCGGACATCCTTTTCAGGATTCTCTCCGAACAGCCTGATGAGTCTTGCGCTTGCCGGTCGGGAGGCCAGATAGCTTTTCGAGTAACTGAAGTACCAGTCCAGCTCGCTGGAATTGTTGATGTGCGAGCGGACAAGCACCTCGCCCTTGGCTTCATATTGCGCGTTGATCATCCCGGCATATTCGGAAATCGGGGTGAGGGAGACGCCGCTGCTGGCGATGATGTCCTCGCAGAGAGAGACGACGCTGTCCCAGTTCTGGCACCAGAACTCCAGCTTCGCCTTGTAGGCCTTGATGATCCACTCCGTGAACAGGTACTTCGGATCCGTCGGCTTGAACGCCAACGCCTTGTCCAACTGAGCCTTGGCGTAGTCGTAGGTCTGGCGGACGGTGCCTCGCAGCGGCTTGTCGTTGATGCCGAAACTCTCCACGACAGGGATGCCCGGAAGCTCTCCGGCCTTGGCGTCCGACCACGGCTGGCAGAACTCCCTCAGCAGGTTGTAGTAGATGATTCCTTTCATTGAATATGCCGCCGAAAGCGCGCCCCGGGCGATGTCCGTGTCCCGGCCTGACATATTCTCAATCACTATGTTGCAGTCTCTGACGATCTTCCAGCTCTCCTCGTAGGCACGCTGGCGGCTGTCGATCTCCTCGCCGGCGAAGAACGTGAGGCTGGCGCTGGTGCGGATGTTGGCGTCGAGATTGTCGGCGCAGCCCTCAAGATGCTTGATGGCGTCCATATTCCCGATGACATATTCATCACCGCCGCCCTCGATGTCCCGCAGGCGGTTGTGGATGATAGCGGCGAATTCCTCGTCCGTCTCGGGGATGACCTCCCCCTGGGGCTGGACGTTGAGGTAGCCCCGGCAGCCGGCGGCACTGACCAGAAGGGCGAGGGCGGCGGCGCGCTTGAAGATGTTCATGAATATTCCCATGTTTTTCATTTCCGATTCTTTAGAATTCGACATTGACGCCTCCGGACACGCTTCTAGTGGTCGGGTAGGTCGCTCCCGGGATTTCCGGATCCATTCCGTCGTAGCCGGTGAACGTGAAGAAGTTGTTCATCGAGATGTTGAAGCTCAATCCTCTCATCCTCAGTTTCTTGACAGCCTCCGAAGGCAGCGAGTAGGTCAGGATTATGGACTTGATGCGGACGTAGGAGTTGTTCTTCAGGTAGACCGCGTCGATGATGCTGTAGTCCATCGGGTTGTAGGACGAGAAGTTGTACCTGGCATCGTAGTAGTCGTAGACGCGCGGGTACTTGACTCCGGTCGTGTGGGAAGGTGTCCATCTGTTCGTCCTGTCCTTCTCCACGTTGAGGTGGTTGCCGTAAAGGTCGCTGAACTGGGACTGGACGGTCTCCGTGCTGACTCCGCTGTGGGAGGTGTTGCTGTAGCTGGCCGGGTAGCGCATTTTCTCGTAGGTCTTCGAGCCGAGGGAGAACATTCCGCTGACGCTGAGTTTCAGCTGCTTCCACGATGCGCTGAGGTTGAAGCCGCCGGTGTACGGCGCGATGGTGGTGCCGAGGAAGTAGCGGTAGTTGTCCGGCTTGTTGAGGTCGGTGGCCGTGGCGATCTGCGCGTCAGGACGGAGCCTGAACTGGTAGAGTCCCGTGTCGGAGGCTATCCCGGAGTATTTCCCGCTGAAGATCGCCCCGGTCGGGTAGCCTTCCACGTAGCGGTCCTTCGAGGTTATCCCGCTCTGGGAGACGGGCTTATATTTCAGAACCTTGTTGAAGTTGTAGGCGAAGTTGACGGCTGCGCTTACTGTCCAGTCCTTTTTCTGGAGCAGTTTGCCGTTGACGGTGACCTCCACGCCGTTGTTCATGATGTCGGCGGCGTTGAAGTAGACATAGGTGAATCCTGTCGTGCTCTGGACGGGCGAGGATGTGACCACGTCCGTGCTGAGGCGGTAGTAATATTCAGTGTTCACCGTGAGCCGGTCCTTCCAGAGGCCGAAGTCCAGTCCCACCTTCGCGTCCTGGGTCTTCTCCCAGCCGAGGTCCGGGTTCGGGGCGGACGGGATCGTGCCGAGGTTGAAAGTCTCGTCGCCGAAGTAGCGGTACTGCTGCTGGAGGTACTGCATCACAAGCAGGTGGGAGGTGCTGGTGTTCACGTCGCCCGTGAAACCGTAGGCTGCCCTGAGGGTAGCGTGCGAGAGATTCGGAATGGCTTTCATGATCCATTCCTCCTCGCCAAGGTGCCAGGCCGCCCCCGCGCTCCATGTCGGGTTGAACTGCCTGTTGCTTCCGAAGTTGGAGCTGCCGTCGGTGCGGAACGATGCGTTAAGGACGATCGTCTTTCCGAGATAGTAGTCCGCCGAGGCGTAGAACGAGGCGTAGCGGGTCTTGCTGAAATATTCCCCGTTGAGTTTCTCGACCTGCCTCACCCATTCGTCCTGCGGGCCGCTGACTGACGGCAGGGAAGTTGTGCCGGTCTTCGGATCGTAGTTGTAGCGCTTTGTGAAGATCGTGTTGGCATCCGAGCCTCGGACTTCCGCTCCCGCCAGCACATTGACGGTGTGAAGTTCACCGAAGGTCTTGTTGAAAGCGAAATGCCCACGGACTACATAGCTGTTCCTGTCGGTCCTGTTCTGGGAGATGCTTCCGTAGAGATTTGTCTGCGAGCGGTCGTCGCTTCCGAGCCTGTCCCGGAAGGCCGTATAAGTGTCCTTGTCCACGACCTTGTCGGTGGAGTTGTTTGCGAATGAATATGACGCCAGCCCGACGAAGTGCAGAGGCTCCAGAATCTTGAGATCCACCTGCGTCCTGAACGTTCCGTTCGTGTTTTTTGTGGAGCTGTAGTTTGAGTCCAGCTCGCGGAGGAGGCTGAATCCGTTCTTCGGCATCACCTGTTCGACTCCGCGTCCGTTGTAGTACCCGAGGGTGAACCAGGTGTTGTCGGCGGCGTAGGAACCGTCATCGTTGTACGCCTTCTCGTACGGATTGGAGAAGTAGGCGTAGTTGAACGGATCCACGCTTGAATATGGCATCCTGGATTCCTGCCTTGCGGCCTCCATTCCGATGTCGATGCGGACCCAGTCCACAGGCTTTAGGGTCATCTTCGAGTTGACATTGTACCTTCTGTAGCTGTTGTGTATCAGCATGCCGTCCTCGTCGTTGACACCGAGCGCGACATAGTAGGTGTTCTTGTCCGAACCGCCGCTGAGGGAGAGATGGTGCCCCTGCGAGAAAGCGTTCCGGAACAGGAGATTGTACCAGTTGGTGTCGTTCTCCCTTAATGACGCTATGTATGCGTCCTGCGCCGCCGTGTCGCCTTTGAGTTTGGTGAAGCCCCCAAGCCCGGCCCTGATCTGACCTACGATTCCGACAACCGGATAGACCACAGTGTTGTCCGTCAGGGATTCCTCGTACTTGCTTGCCGAGAACTCGTTCCACAGCTCGTCCTCCCAGGCCAGTTTCTCCGCCGAGTTCATCAGGTTGAGTGTCCTCTGCGGCTTGATCGAAAGAGTGAACGTGTTGTTGTAGTTTATCCTCATCCTTCCAGCCTCGCCTTTCTTCGTGGTCACGACGATGACACCGTTAGCCGCCCGGGAACCGTAGATGGCCGCCGCGGCAGCATCTTTCAGGATGGTGATGCTCTCGATGTCGTTGGGATTGATATTTCCGATGCCGTTCACGAATATGTCGTCGAAGCCTCCGGTGGCAAGCTGCTCGGAACTGAGGCTTGGGGAGTCGCTCTGCATCGGGACTCCGTCCACGACCCAAAGCGGCTGGCTGGTCCCCGAGAGATTGTTGGCTCCTCTGATCCTTATCCTTGACTGGGTTCCCGGCTGTCCGGAAGTCGCGGAGACGGCCACACCTGCGACCTCGCCCTGCATCAGCGCATCGACTGACGAGATGGCCTTGGCCTCGAACTTGTCAGAACCTATCACGGCCACGGAACCTGTTATCCTCTTGACCGTTGTCTGGGCGTATCCCGTCACCACAACCTGATCCAGCTGCGTGCTTTCCCACTCCATCACGATCGTGATTCCGTCTGTCTTTCCGGGAACTATCTTATAGACAACGTCTTTCATCCCGACCGAGGAGAACAGCACTGACTGTGTTCCGACCGGGATCTTGAAACTGAACTTCCCGTCCAGATCCGTGATTGTTCCCGAAGACTTCTTCTCCACAGACACGATTCCAGCCCCGATCACCGGCGCTCCGTCCGTGTCCACAACCTTTCCAGAAAGCAGTGTCCCCTGCGCCGCCGCCGGCACCTGCATGAGGAAAACCGCTGCGATCCAGACGATTCCGAATCTTCCAAGTTTGGATAGTAACTCGTTCATATCTTTTACTTTTTACAAATCTATCCCACCCTTCCGCGTCATTGTACGGAAGGTTGGGAATCACAAATGTACGAAATTGCGGATAAAATCGTACCTCCTGACTTACTAACCAAGGGCTAATTTGCAGGTTTGGGCTGTAATGAGCGGTTTTTTATGTAAATTTGCATTGTAGGTAGCGTGATTTGTAACTGATTGCAAATGAACGAACTCTGGAACGCTACCCTCAGGTTTAAGAGGGTAGGATTCTATAAGTGATTTAAAATTAATAAATTAGATTTTACATCTCATATAACATATGAAGAGTGTGCTTTTTGTCTGTCACGGGAACATCTGCCGGAGCCCTATGGCGGAGTATATTTTCAGGGATATGGTCAAAAAGGCGGGACTTGAGGATGTGCGTATGGATTCGGCGGCTGTGTCCTTCGAGGAGGAGGGGAATGACATCTACCCTCCTGCGAAACGGACGCTCCAGGCTCACGGAATTCCGTTCTCAAGACATCGGGCTCATCGCATCTCGGATGCGGAAGCCTCTGAATATGATGTTATTGTCATCATGGACTCTTCCAACCGGCGGCTTCTGTCTCACATAATCAGCCCGCTGAACATGGCGAAGGTCCACAAGATGATGGAATATGCCGGGCGTAACTCGGACGTTTCTGATCCGTGGTACACAGGCGATTTCGAAAGAACTTACATGGACATCGCCGAAGGCTGCAAGGGACTGCTGGCTTCACTGATGGGAGACGAAAGGGACAATGATCTATGAATATGTTGAATCAAGATCTTGTGCTGTATATTGAAGACGAGGTTATTCCGCGTTATACATCTTTTGACAAGGCGCACAGGGAGGATCACGTCCGCAATGTGATTGAAAAATCCATGAATATGTCCGTTCACTATGACGTGGACGAGACCATGCTCTATGCCGCCGCCGCATTCCATGACACCGGCCTTGTGGACGGCAGGGAAGTGCATCATCTGTCTTCCGGCAGGATTGTCCGGAATGATCCCAACCTGAGGAAATGGTTTACGCCGGAGCAGATAGAGACGATAGCCCAGGCCACGGAGGATCATCGTGCCTCAAACGGCAACGAACCCAGAAGCATCTACGGTAAGATTGTCGCCGAGGCTGACCGGGACATCGAACCGATGAGGATCCTGCGCCGCACCGTGCAGTACGGAATGGAACACTATCCGGAGTTGGACAAGGAAGGCCACTGGCAGAGAATGCTCGCGCATCTGGCCGAGAAGTATGACTACGGAGGTTACCTTAAACTGTATGTTCCCGAATCCAGAAACGCCGCCAACCTTCAGGCCTTAAGGAACATAATCCATGACCCTGAGCGTCTAAGAAATATGTTTGAGGCCCTTTATGAGCAGGAGAGACAGGACCTCCTATAGCCAGTATATTAAAAAAATAGGCTGGCCAGAAAACCTGGCCAGCCATATTCAGTGTGATAAATTGTCTCGATTAGAGCTGAGGACCAGCCTTTACGAGAGCCTTGCCGGCCCTGTTGGACTCGTACTTCTTGAAGTTCTTGATGAACCTTGCGGCGAGATCCTTTGCCTTCTCCTCCCATTGTGAGGCTTCGGCGTAGGTGTCGCGAGGGTCGAGGATGTGGGTGTCAACACCTTCGAGCTTTGTAGGAACCACGAAGTTGAAGTAAGGGATGGTCTTGGTAGGAGCCGAGTCGATGCTATGGTTGAGGATAGCGTCGATGATTCCGCGGGTGTCGCGGATGGAGATTCTCTTGCCGGTTCCGTTCCAGCCGGTGTTCACGAGGTAAGCCTTGGCACCGCTCTTCTTCATCTTCTTGACGAGTTCCTCGGCGTACTTTGTAGGGTGAAGCTCAAGGAATGCCTGTCCGAAGCATGCTGAGAAGGTTGGGGTAGGCTCGGTGATACCACGCTCTGTTCCGGCCAGTTTGGCGGTGAAGCCTGAGAGGAAGTAGTACTTGGTCTGCTCAGGATCAAGGATGGAAACTGGAGGAAGGACACCGAAGGCGTCGGCTGAGAGGAAGATGACCTGCTTTGCGGCAGGACCCTGTGACTCAGGACGTACGATGTTGTTGATGTGGTAGATAGGGTAGGACACACGGGTGTTCTCGGTCACGCTCTTGTCGTTGAAGTCGATCTTGCCCTGTGCGTCTACGGTCACGTTCTCAAGAAGGGCGTCGCGGCGGATGGCGTTGTAGATGTCCGGTTCAGACTCCTTGTCGAGTTTGATGACCTTGGCGTAGCAGCCGCCCTCGAAGTTGAACACACCCTTGTTGTCCCAGCCGTGCTCGTCGTCGCCGATGAGCTTACGCTTAGGATCGGTGGAGAGGGTTGTCTTGCCGGTTCCGGAGAGACCGAAGAAGATGGCGGTGTTCTCGCCGTTCATGTCGGTGTTGGCCGAGCAGTGCATGGCTGCGATGCCCTTCAGAGGGAGGTAGTAGTTCATCATGGAGAACATACCCTTCTTCATCTCGCCGCCGTACCATGTGTTGAGGATAACCTGCTCCTTGCTGCTTACGTTGAAGGCGACGCAGGTGTCGCTGCGGAGTCCGAGCTCCTCGAAGTTGGCGACCTTAGCCTTTGAAGCGCAGTAAACTACGAAATCAGGCTCCTGGTCGAACTCTTCCTGGTTCTTCGGACGGATGAACATGTTGGTCACGAAGTGAGCCTGCCATG
Organism: uncultured Alistipes sp.; assembly: GCA_900544195.1. GTDB lineage: Bacteria > Bacteroidota > Bacteroidia > Bacteroidales > UBA932 > Cryptobacteroides. The sequence continues at coordinate 11,814 of UQUJ01000010.1, forward strand.
CCACCTCCATGATGAAGCGTACCTTCATGCGGGTGTCCTTGTGGGTTCCGCAGAAGCCATCGACAACGAAAAGCCTCTTTCCGGAGAGCTCCTGCTGGGCGGTCTTCTTCACAACCTTCCAAACCTTCTCGGACATCGGGTGGTTGTCGTTAGGGTACTCAGGGGTGTTCCACCAAACAGTGTCCTTGGAGTTCTTGTCCATAACGATGTACTTGTCCTTAGGAGAACGTCCGGTGTAGATGCCGGTCATCACGTTGATGGCTCCGAGCTCGGTCACCTGACCTTTCTCATAGCCCTCAAGCTCAGGTTTTGTCTCCTCGTTGTAGAGAACTTCGTAAGTCGGATTGTAAAGGACTTCCTTCACGCTCTTGATTCCGTACTTGCTTAAATCCATCTTAGGCATAGTAAAATGTGTTTTTATAAAGTTAAACTTATTCCCTAATCAGTTCTTGAAAAACAACATGCCGCAAATTTTCGCCGAATCAGCGGCAACTTATTTTAGAACCCTTACAAAAGGCGCGGCAAATTTAAGGAATTTTTATCCATTACTCAAATGAGTAAGCGATTAATTTCGTACATTTGCTTCGCCGGCAGTGCTTCACTGCAAATAGTTTGCCAGCAAAATGCGCAAAAGGTTGAGATAAAACGGTTTAACGATTTTTTGAACATGTCGCCGTCAGAAGTGTTGAAAGAATATTGGGGCTACGATGGCTTCCGTCCGATGCAAGAGGAGATCATCACGGCCGCGTTGGAGGGAAAGGATGTGTTGGCCATCATGCCTACGGGTGGCGGCAAGTCAATCTGTTTCCAGGTTCCTGGTTTGATGAGGGACGGTATCACCCTGGTTGTCACTCCGCTCATCGCCCTCATGAAGGATCAGGTCCAGAATCTGAACGACAGGGGAGTGAGAGCCCTTGCGATCCATGCCGGAATGAGCCGCCACGAGGTGGATCTGGCTCTGAACAACGCGGCCTACGGGGACTACAAATTTCTCTATCTGTCTCCGGAAAGGCTTGGAACGCAACTGTTCAGGTCGTATATTGACGTTTTGGACGTAAGCTTCATTGTTGTTGATGAGGCTCACTGCATCTCCCAGTGGGGCTACGATTTCCGTCCGGATTACCTGCGCATAGGCGAACTCCGGGAAAGGATCGACGCTCCTGTCATCGCTGTCACGGCCACTGCCACTCCGTCAGTCGCTCAGGACATCATGGAGCGTCTCGATTTCAAGGAGAAGCTGCTGCTCAAGAGTGGTTTCGAGAGACCTAACCTCAGTTACATAGTACGTCAGGTCGAGGATAAATATTCCCAGATACTGAACGTCTGCAACGGTGTGCCGGGGACGGGAATAGTCTATGCCCGCAACCGGCGCAAATGCGAGGAACTTTCGGCGTTCCTGAGGGCTCAGGGAGTTTCGGCATCGTTCTACCATGCCGGGCTTGGTGGTCAGGCGAGGGCGGAGCGTCAGGCTGCATGGAAAAGCGGCTCGGTCAGGGTGATGGTGTGCACGAATGCTTTCGGCATGGGAATAGACAAGCCGGACGTGCGCTTCGTGGTGCATTACGACCTTCCGGAGAGTCCGGAGGCGTATTTTCAGGAGGCGGGGCGTGCGGGGCGTGACGGAAAGCGCTCCTTCGCCGTGCAGCTTTGGAACAGTGTCGATGTGCGGCGGGCGAAGCAGATAGAGGATGTCTCCTTTCCTTCTCTTGAATATATAGAGGATGTGTACCAGAAACTCCATGCGTTTTTCGAGATTCCCTACGACACTGGAATGGGACGTCAGCTGAAGTTCAAGATCGAGGATTTCTGCAAGCGGTTCGGTTTGCAGAGAGCTCCGGCGTTCTATGCGCTCAAATACCTTGAGCGGACGGAGCATCTGACATATTCAGAGGAGGTTGACATTCCGACTAAAGTGCGGATCAATGTGGACAGGAAGTCGCTCTACGACGTTGAGTTGGCGGATCAGGGGCAGGCGAATGTGCTGGAGGCGCTGATGCGGAGCTACACGGGAATATTCTCTTTTCTTCAGCAGATAGATGAGGAATATGTCGCCCGCCGCGCCGGCCAGACCGTTCCGCAGCTGCGGCAGTCGCTCTATGGTCTCTCGCTCGCTCATGTCATCAGCTATGTGCCGACTGATCACTCCGATGTGGTGGTGCTTCATCATGACCGCCTGCGTCCCGGCAACGTCAATCTGATGCCGTCCCGCTATGCGATGCTCAAGGAAAGTTACCACAGCCGCAGCGAGGCGATGCTTGAATATGTCAGCGAGACCTCCGAGTGCCGTTCCCGCTATCTCCTCCGCTATTTCGGCCAGACCGAGACCACGGACTGCGGCACCTGTGATGTCTGCCGTGCACGTCGCGCCTCCGCCCCGACCCGTACCCTACAGCAGATGACAAGGCGTGAGCTGATTGAATATATTAAAGGCAAGGATGGCGAATATTCCCTTGAAGAGATCGTCGCTGAATTCGACAACCCCTCGAAAAACTATTCCCCCGACTATCTTGACATCCTCCGCCAGCTCATCGACAACGGTGATGTTCCGATGTATAGTAATCATTAAAAAATAACCCATGAAACACTACCGGTCATTGTTTTGACTCATAAAGTGTCAGAATGATCCATTCGTCGGCTGCTGGGATGCGGAATGAAAGTTTGAGGCGTGGAAATATTCTTGTTTATTAGAATTCTTTTCGTATGCGACATGGGCAGCTCTACCGATGACCTCTTCGCGCTGATGATGCTCTACCGCTACATGGACATGGGGCGCTGCAACCTTCTGGGCGTGATGATTGACCGTATGGGGGCAGCCAACGCCGACGCGGTGGACGCGCTGAACAACTTCTACGGCTATCCAGACATCCCGATCGGGCTTGAGCGCTCCGGCATCGAGCGTCCGGTGGTCTTCATCTCCTATCACAATTTCCCTTACGCAGTGCGACACGGGGCAGAAGATGTGGGATCCGCTCGCCGTCATCAACGCGGTTGAGGGCGACAGCGCGTTCTACATGTCTGAGCGCGGCTGGGTCGAGCTGACACCTAAGGGCGAGACCATCTTCACGCCGGATCCTAACGGCAACTGCCGCTACCAGAAGCCGGGCGACGCCAGATGGAACGATCTGATTCTGAAATATATCAGATTAATGAATATCCAGCATTAGTCTCATTTACGAGTCATTTACGAGCCATTTACGAGTCATTTACGAGCCAGCCCGGATGCGGGGATCCTATTCGATGGTGAGTCCATCGTAGGCCGGGCTGACTATTGAGTGTATGTGTCGCCGACGGCAAAGATCCTCAAGGTCTTTGGAGAACTGTACGTGGCGTGGGAAGGAGTGTGAGAGATGGGTGAGCCACGTGTGTTCGGCGCCGATGCGGTCAGCAAGTGAAAGGGCCTCGTCGAGACTGAAATGCGAGTGGTGCTTCTTGTAGCCTACCGTGTTGAGAGTCACGTGCCTGAGACCCTTTAACTTTTCAAACTCACTCTCCGGGATGAAGCTCATGTCGGTGATGTAGGCGATGTCCCCGAAGCGGAATCCGAGCACCGGGAGCCTGTCGTGGAGTCCCCGGATCGGGATGATCTCCACGCCGCCCGTCGAGGCGGCCATCGATGCGGGATCCGCCTTGTCGATGATGTCCTCCAGTTTCCGGCCGGTTGGAATCAGCCTTCCGTCCGGTGTCTTGTAATGGTAGCCGACATCGTGCACCCAGACCAGCTCCATGTCCTTTGCGTTCGGATAGACCAGAAACGGATTCTCGTCAATGACATGCAGATGCCACTCCGGGGCTCCGGGGTATTTCGGGAAAGCGAAGACGTAGGGATATTCCTTGATAAGATCGTCGAGGACGTTCCGCTCGCAATAGATCTCGGCGGCGCGCTTGTCGATGTAGTTGAGCGAGCGCACGTCATCAAGGCCTCCAGTGTGGTCCTTGTGGTTGTGTGTCAGCAGGATGGCGTCAAGGTGGCACAGGTCGTGGGCGAGCATCTGCATCCTGAAGTCCGGCCCGGCGTCCACGAGGATGCCAAGCCCCTCATATTCAACGAACACGGACGAGCGGAACCGCTTGTCCCTTGTGTCCGGTGATGTGCACACATCGCACTTGCAGCCGATGATAGGGACTCCTTGTGAAGTCCCGGTGCCCAGAAATGTAAGTCTAGCCTTGCGCATATAATATTCTTGTTTCCGTAAAATAATCTTGGAATATTGTTCTATAGTTTTATAAACCCGTGTTATATAAACCGGATCGCCTGTCAGATCGTGATGTCCTCCACCATATTCACAAGCACCGGGTCGTAAGGTCTCTCGACGCGGATGTAGTTGCCGGTGTAGCCGCCCATCATCCCGTCCTTCTCGTCGGATTCCCACAGCACCTGCGAGCGTCTGCCCCTGTTCCTTTCCACGAACGCCGTGTGCAGCCCGCCGCACAGCGCCTCCAGCCTTGCCACCCTTTCCGTCATGACGGCATCCTTGACCTGATCCTTCCACCCGGCGGCGACGGTTCCGGGGCGGCGGGAATAGGGGAACACGTGGATGAACGCCGGTCTGACGCGGTCCTTGAGGAATGAATATGTCTCCTCGAACAGTTCCTCTGTCTCTCCGGGCAGTCCGGCGATGACATCGATCCCGAAGAACACGAAGGGTTTGTCGTCCTGCCCGGCCTTAGGATCCATCCTGGAGCGGATGTAGTCGATCCTGTCGGCGAAGAATTCCGTCGTGTAGCGGCGGCCCACCCTTTTGAGGATCGTGTCCGACCCTGACTGTAAAGGAATATGGAAGTGTGGCTGGAACTTGGTGCCGGAGGCTATCCAGTCCACGATGTCCTCCGTTATGAGATTCGGCTCGATTGACGAGATCCTGTAGCGTTCGATGCCTTCCACGTCGTTGAGGCGTTTCAGCAGATCGAGGAAACTCTCGCCGGTCGTCCTGCCGAAGTCCCCGGTGTTGACACCGGTGATGACGATCTCCTTGATTCCGGCTCCTGCTATCCTGCGGGCCTGCTCCAGCACTTCCGAAATCGGTATATTCCTTGAATTTCCTCTCGCGTAAGGCACTGTGCAGTAGGCGCAGAAGTTGTTGCATCCGTCCTGCACCTTGAGGAACGACCTCGTCCTTTCCTCCGACGAGAACGCCGCCATCGTCTCCTTCGAGATCTCCTTGTATTCCGCCGCGCTCATCGGTTCCAGATCAGAAGAACCATTCATCGATGGCAGGGGCTGTTCAAGGACGGTATTGATGTCAATTGCTTCATTGGTTTGTGAACCATGATGAGTCACAGTCTTGGTGGCCGTGGAGGCGGCAGTGATGGCATTGCCAGCCCCGTGGCCGCCCGTGGCCTCGTGAACGGGTGGACCGCCGCAGGCGGGACGGGATGGAGCGCGAAGCGCGGAAGGGCTGGCTGTGCCATCACTGCCGCTGTTTAGTATCAGTTCCATTGTGTCAGGAACCACACGGGACTTCTCCTTGGCTCCGAACACAAGCGACACACCGTCTATGGCCAGCAGATCGTTCCGGCGAAGCTCGGCGTAGCAGCCTGTGACGATGATCCTGGCTCCGGGGGAGACCCTGTGCATCTTCCGGATCACATTGCGGCACTTCTTCTCGGCCCTCTCCGTGACAGAGCAAGTGTTGATCAGATAGACATCAGCCTGCTCCTCCCACGGGACGACCTCAAGGCCGTTCGCCGTGAAACCTCTCTCGTAAGTCGATGTCTCGGCGTAGTTGAGCTTGCAGCCGAGTGTCAGAAACGCTATCCTCATCCTAAAACCTCCAGATTGGATCGCCATAAGTCACGGTGACACGGGACCAGGCGCACGGCCCGTTCACCGGCGGATTCATCTTTGAAACCCTTATCTTGATGAAAAGGAAGTCCTTGAACTCCTTCTGGACGGCGTCCAGTATCCTGCCGGCGACATTCTCAAGCAGGTTGGACGGCACCGCCATCTGCTCCGCCACTATGTCGTAGATCCTCCCATAGTCAGCCGTCTCCCTAAGGTCGTCGGTCTTCACAGCCTTCTTCAACTCCGTCTCGGCGTGGAAGTCAACCAGAAACGTGTTGCCCTCCCGCCGTTCTTTCTCCAGGCAGCCGTGAAAGGCGTGGAATTCCATCCCTTCAAGTTCTATTATTCCGTCGTATCTCATATTCCTTTAATTCCTCTTTTATGGTCACCTTGACAGGCTCGGTGACCGATTCTTGCCATTTATGGTCTCTTCGACAGGGGCAGTGGCCGGCTCTTGCCATTCTGTAGGTCACTTCGGCAGGCTCAGTGACCGCTGCTGGCCAGCAGCAGGAAGACGCATGGCCGTTTTCCGATGGAGATGGGCGACCGCTTCCATTCCTTGACGCTTTTCGTCAGGACCGTCTCCTCCGGCAGGGTGATGTCCGCCGCGACGCAAAGCCTCGTCTGAGGCTGGAGTGTGGCCAGCAGATCCGCCATCATCGAATCGTTCCGGTATGGAGTCTCTATGAATATCTCCGTCTGGTCCAGCTGCGCGGAACGCCTTTCAATCTCCCTGACCGCTTTACGGCGTTCATCGGTCTTCGCCGGAAGATACCCGCAAAACGCGAAACTCTGGCCGTTGAGCCCCGAACCCATCAGCGCCAGCATCAGAGAGGACGGCCCGACAAGCGGAACAACCTGTATTCCACGAATATGACAGAGTGCCACCAGCTGTGCCCCCGGATCCGCAACGGCCGGAAGACCGGCCTCTGAAATCAACCCCACATCGGTCGGTGTCCCGTCAGGGTCAGAGAACATATCAAGCAAGGCCTCCACATCCTTGGCGGAGGAATGCTCGTTGAGTTCCCTCAGCTCAAGTTCTCCTATGTGTCCTCTCAAACCGGCCGCGGAAAGGTACCTTCGCACGGTGCGCGCCTCTTCCACGACATATTTCCGGATACCCTTGAGCCTGTCAAGAACCGGTTGCGGGATGACTTCCGCGGGATCATATTCCCCAAGAGGGGAAGGAATCAGATAGAGTCTGCCATTTGCCATAATACGACAAATTTACGAATATTGCTGAATTTAATTTAACTTTGCAGGAAAGAATAACACATAAGATCAGCATAATGAAAAAGTCACTAGCGTTTATCTTGTTGGTTGCCTTGATGGCGACTCCATCGGTGGCAAGAGACAAGGCCCCTAAGAATGAAAAGGTTAAGAATGTCATTCTGATTATCGGGGACGGAATGGGGCTCGGTGCCACAGCCTCATGGATGATAAACCAGAATTATGAGCCTACCTGTTTTGACAGGGCTCAGTACGCCGCCGTGGTCAAGACATATTCGGCTAACAACAGGACAACGGATTCCGCGGCCGCCGCCACTGCGATGGCCACCGGGCACAAGACAAACAACAGCATGCTTGGAATGCTTCCGGATGGCACCAAGCCGGAGAGTATCGCTGAATTAGCTCAGAATAAAGGGCTTTCGACAGGAATCGTTGTGACATCCTACGTTCTTGACGCTACACCGGCTGGATTTTATGCCCATGTGGACAAACGTGGAAAAAGGAAGAAAATAGCAGAGGATCTGATTGAATTCAAACCAGATGTGATAGTCGGCGGGGGCAGGAAGTATTTCACGGAAAAGAAATATACCGATGAGAATCTTGTCGAAAAGGCTGTGAACGCCGGATTCACCTACGTGGAGACTCCGGAGAAGTTCTATGCCACCTGGACGACTCCTATCCTCGGTCTTCTTGATGAGGGCAGCCAATTGGACGAGGCTGAGATCAATTCGGATCTCCTTGCTGATCTGGCAGGTCACACGTTCGAGATTCTTGAAAAGAACAAGAAAGGTTTCTTCGCGATGATCGAAGGCTCGCACATCGACCATGCGGCGCACGCCAACAACTCTGACGAGGTGATCTGGTGGATGGAAGAGTTCGACAAGCTGGTCAACTCTGCTTTTGACTACGCTGACACCCACAAAGGAACCCTTGTTATTGTCACTGCCGACCATGAGACCGGTGGCATCACTCTGGTGCCTGGCAGCAAAGACTTCACGAAAGGGGAGAGCGGGATTGAGATGAATTATTCAGTCACAAGCCACACGGCATTGCCGGTCATCCTCTATTCCTATGGAGCCTCAGCCTGGCGGTTCGGTGGAGTGATGGATAACACCGACATATTCAAGAGAATAAAGAGTGTCTTGATTGACAAATAGAGGTTAGTTTATGAAAAAGACTGTTATATCATTGCTGACACTGACGGTCATAATGCCGTCAGCATCGGCTGTTTCCGACCCGTGCGACATCATTCCTGCTCCGGCCAGATATGAGATTCTCAAGGGCGAGTATTCCCCAAGGCATGACGGAGGTGATGTGCATATTCATCTTGGCGACAAACGTTTCATAAAGGAAATAAACTCGTTGAATATTCCGGAATATGCTCGTGACGAAGCCTACAAGCTTACGGTCGGCAAAAAGGGCATTGACATTTTCGCCGTTTCCGAGACAGGTGTATTCCGCGCGAAAACCAGCCTTAAGATGATGCTGGACAAGGATTCCACCTTGACCCAATGCAGCGTTTTGGACTATCCTCGGTTCCGCCACAGAGGGCTGATGCTGGACATCTCCAGAAATTTCCGTGACAAGGATTTCATCCTGAAGCAGCTTGACGCCATGGCTACGCTTAAGATGAGCACCCTCCACCTGCATCTGACCGATGACGCCGGCTGGAGGATCCAGATTGACGCCTGTCCGGAACTGACCCGCAAGGCGGCCTGGAGGGTTGGACGAAACTACGAGGAATGGAGAACCTTGGGGTGCCAATATTCAGAAGAGGGTTCTCCATCGGCTTCAGGAGGGTATCTGACCAAAGCCGATGTCAAGGAGATTGTCGGATATGCATCCGCAAGGCACATCGACATCATTCCGGAAATCGAGCTTCCAGGCCATTCCGGCGAGGTTCTTGCCGCTTATCCGGATCTTGCTTGCCTGACAGCTGACGGAAAGGGACGCAGGAACACAGGTGACCTCTGCCCCGGCAAGGACAAGACCTTCGAAATGTTCGAGACAATCCTGGACGAAGTCCTGGCGATGTTCCCTTATGAATATGTCCATATTGGCGGTGACGAGGCATCGAAGCGTGGATGGAAAGAGTGTCCTGACTGTCGTCACAGAATGGAATCCGAAGATCTTAAGGATGTCGATGAACTGCAAAGCTATCTGGTAAACAGAATCACAAGGTTTCTTGAATCCAGAGGCCGTCATGCCATCGGTTGGGACGAGATTCTGGACGGAGGGTTGGCCGATGGTGCGGCTGTGATGTCATGGAGAGGCACTATGGGAGGCGTCACGGCGGCCAGTATGGGTCACGATGTGATCATGTCACCCGGTGACTACTGCTACTTGGACTCCAGTCAGGACGCTCCGTTCTCCCAGCCAAAGTCCTTCAGCGGCTACCGTCCGTTGGAGCAGGTCTACTCGTTCGAACCTACCGACGGCATCGCTGATGAATATGCCGGGCATCTTCTCGGTCTTCAGGCCAATCTTTGGACCGAGTTCGTTCCGACAGGGGAGAATGTGGAGTACTTGCTTTATCCCCGCGCGTTCGCCATCGCCGAGATCGGCTGGAGTCCGGCCGGAAGCAAGGACTATCCACGTTTCAGGGAGAATGCCGTCAGGCTCGCTGATGATCTTCGCTCAAAAGGTTACAACACTTTTGATCTTAGGAACGAGATCGGCCCGAGACCGGAGTCGCTCAAGCCTCTTGACCATCTTGCGGCCGGCGCCAAGATCGCCTACAATGACCGGAAATATTCCAAAGGCTACCCGGCCGGAGGTGACAACGCCCTTGTGGACGGAAAACTCGGCGGTTGGTTCTACAAGGACAATCGCTGGCAGGGCTTTCTCTGTGATGTGGATGTCACGATAGATCTCGGTGCGGTCAAGGACATTCATTATGTCGGCGCGACTTTCCTTTCGCACACTTCAGCCGGGGTCGGCTTTCCGGTAAGGACAGAAGTTAGTTTTTCCGAGGACGGCCAGACATATTCAGAGCCTGTTGTCTGCCTCCTGCAGGTTCCCGACAACGATTCCTGTGCCCTCCTGAACACCTTGGGCAGCGCGGTCAACGCCAAGGCCCGTTATGTCAAGTACAGAGCCGTGAGGGATGATGTGACCAAGAACCACAACCACGCCTTCATATTCATTGACGAGATTGTGGTGAATTAAAACTAATAACGCTCCTTTACAGGCGTTAATTTGTGGAAATCACGCTTATAGAGGGACAACGGTCTCTTCACGAGCGTCTTTCCGTCATATTCCCGCTTTTAGAGGGCGTGGTTAAATTTAGGAAACACACCAGTTCGGCGATCTGTTCTCCTTCATTCTTTTGTGTGTCGTAATCAAATCTGGTCTGAAGGCTCACCCAGTCTATTGATGGTATGCCAAAAACTACCTCCAACTTGTCAGCCACTGGCGGAGAAGGGCTTCTGGCGTACCGAAGGAGGAGTGAGATCTTGCCAGAGAGAGTATATTCATTGAAGGCTGAATATAATAAGAGAGGGTGACCAAGCCACCCTCTCTTTTGTGAATATGTCAGCGGTACACTACTTGCCGGCGAGGCGGGTGTAGGTGCCGTAACGTACTTTGGCGAATTCCTCGGTGAGGCTCAGGAGCTCCTTGGCTCTGTCAGGGAACAGCTTGTAAAGGGATGCGAAACGAACCTCTCCCTTGAGGAAGTCCTGGAACTTGGTCCAGTCTGGCTCCTTGGAGTCGAGAGTGAACGGATTCTTTCCTTCGGCCTCGAGGGTTGGGTTGTACCTGTAGAGGTGCCAGTAACCGCAGTCAACGGCAAGCTTCTCCTCCTTCTGGCTCAGACCCATACCAGCCTTCAGACCGTGGTTGATGCACGGAGCGTAGGCGATGATCAGGGATGGACCGTCGTAGGCCTCAGCCTCCTTTATGGCGTTCAGGTACTGTGCAGGGCTTGCACCCATGGCCACCTGTGCGACGTAGACGTAGCCATAGCTGATGGCCATCATGCCGAGATCCTTCTTGCGGATCTTCTTGCCTGAGGCGGCGAACTTGGCGATCGCGCCGGCAGGGGTTGACTTGGAGCTCTGTCCACCGGTGTTGGAGTAAACCTCGGTGTCGAGAACGAGCACGTTCACATTCTTGCCGGAGGCGAGGACGTGGTCGAGTCCGCCGTAGCCGATGTCGTAGGCCCAGCCGTCACCACCGAAGATCCACTGGCTGCGGGCAGGGATGAAGTGCTTGTAGTCAAGAAGTTTCTTGCAGTGAGGGCAGTCGGTCTTCTCCATGAGAGGAATGACCTTGTCAGCCACCTCGCGGGTGATCTCACCGTTCTCCTTGTTCTCAAGCCACTGCCTGAACAGTGCCTTTACTTCATCCGGGCACTTGTCGCAGTCGAGGGCGGCGGTCATGAGGTTGGCCACCGTCTCGCGGGCGCGGTCGGAGCCGATCTTCATTCCGAGGCCGAACTCGGCGTTGTCCTCGAACAGGGAGTTCTGCCAAGCCGGGCCATGACCTTGGGCGTTGGTGCAATAAGGAGAGGCAGGGAATGACGCTCCGTAGATTGAAGAGCAACCTGTGGCGTTGGCGATCATCATCCTGTCACCGAAGAGCTGTGTGATGTTCTTGATGTAAGGGGTCTCACCGCAACCGGCGCAGGCACCGCTGAACTCGAACAGAGGCTGTGCGAACTGGGAGTTCTTGACATTGGCTGCCTTGTTGACAACAGTGTCCTTGTAGCCTACCTTGGTGGCGAGCCAGTTGAAGTTGTCCTGCTCAGAGTGCTGGTCGAGGGCGGAAACCATTGTGAGGGCCTTCTCCTTCGCAGGGCAGACATCCACGCAGTTGCCGCAACCTGTACAGTCATCCACAGAGACTGAAAGGGCGAATGAATATTCCTTCAGAACGGCCTTGCCCTGTGCCTTCTTGAGTCCGGCAGGAGCCTTCTCGGCCTCTTCGGCTGTGAGCAGGAACGGACGGATGGCGGCATGAGGGCAGACGAACGCGCAGGAGTTGCACTGGATACACTTGTCTGGATCCCAGCTTGGAACCATGACGGCGACTCCGCGCTTCTCGTAGGCTGAAGTGCCGGCCGGCATCGTGCCGTCGGCGTAAGGCAGGAACGCGCTGACAGGGAGGGAGTCTCCGTTCTGGGAGTTCACAACGTCGGCGATGTCCTTCACGAAAGCAGGAGCGAGGCGATCCTTGTTAGGGGTCTCGAACCTGGCCGAGATCTTCGCCCACTCGGCAGGGATGGCCACTTCGGTATATTCACCGCCACGGTCAACGGCGGCGAAGTTCATGTTCACCACATTCTCGCCCTTGTTGCCGTAGCTCTTCACGATCGCGTCCTTCATGTACTTGACAGCGTCCTCGTAAGGGATGATGCCGGTGATCTTGAAGAATGCGGACTGGAGGATCGTGTTGGTCCTGTTGCCGAGTCCGATCTCAGCGGCGATCTTGGTGGCGTTGATGATGTAGAGCTTGATCTTCTTCTTGCCGATGACAGCCTTCACGTTGTCAGGGATCCTCTTGACGGTCTCTTCCTCGTCCCAGAGTGAGTTGAGGAGGAGGGTTCCTTTCTCCTTGATACCCTTGAGCACGTCGTACTTGCTCAGGTAGGAAGGAACGTGGCAGGCCACGAAGTCAGGGGTGCTGACAAGATATGGAGCCTTGATCGGCTTGTCTCCGAAGCGGAGGTGGGAGCAGGTGTAGCCGCCGGACTTCTTCGAGTCATAGTCGAAGTAGGCCTGGCAATATTTCTGCGTGTGGCTTCCGATGATCTTGATGGTGTTCTTGTTGGCTCCGACGGTGCCGTCGGATCCGAGTCCGTAGAACTTGCACTCGGTCGTGCCTGGCTTCACGATGGAAACCTCGCTCTTGATCGAGAGGGACTTGAATGTCACGTCATCGACGATGCCGATGGTGAAGTCGTTCTTAGGCTCGTTGAGCTCAAGGTTGTCGTAAACGGCGACGATCTGGGCAGGAGTGGTGTCCTTTGAGGACAGTCCGTAGCGTCCGCCGATGATCAGCGGAGAGTTGCTCTGTCCCTGGAACAGGGCCTTCACGTCAAGGTAGAGAGGCTCTCCGAGCGCTCCCGGCTCCTTTGTCCTGTCAAGGACGGCGATTCTCTTGACAGTCTTAGGAAGGACTTTCAGGAAATATTTCTCCGCGAATGGCCTGTAGAGGTGAACGGTGACAAGACCGTACTTTCTGCCCTTCTTCGCGAGGTAGTCGATTGTCTCCTTGATGGTCTCGGTCACGGAACCCATGGCGACGATGATGTTCTCGGCGTCCGCGGCTCCGTAGTAGGTGAACGGACGGTACTCACGGCCTGTCATCTCGCTGATCTCACCCATGTAGCGGGCGACGATGTCCGGAACGGCGTTGTAGTAGTTGTTCCTTGACTCCACGGCCTGGAAGTAAACGTCTCCGTTCTGGGCGGTACCACGGGTGACAGGAGCGTCAGGATTGAGTGCCCTGTCACGGAAAGCCTTGAGGGACTTCTTGCTGACCATATTCTTGAGCTCTTCCTCGTCGAGAGCCTCGATCTTCTGGATCTCGTGCGATGTGCGGAATCCGTCGAAGAAGTGGAGGAAAGGAATGCTGGACTTGATCGCTGAGAGGTGAGCCACGGCGGCGAGATCCTGAGCCTCCTGAACTGAACCGGAAGCGAGGAGTGCGAAGCCTGTCTGGCGGCAGGCCATCACGTCCTGATGGTCTCCGAAGATGGAGAGGGCATGTGATGCAAGCGCGCGGGCTGAGACATGGAAGACAGCCGGAAGCATTTCTCCGGCGATCTTGTACATGTTAGGGATCATAAGGAGAAGACCCTGTGAAGCTGTGTAGGTCGTGGTGAGGACACCGGCCTGGAGGGAGCCGTGCACTGCTCCGGAGGCACCGGCCTCACTTTCCAACTCTGTGACACTTACTGTCTCGCCCCAGAGGTTCTTTTTCCCGTGGGCAGCCCATTCGTCAATGTTCTCTGCCATCGGAGAGGATGGTGTGATAGGATAGATGCAGGCGTTCTCGCTGAAAAGATAAGCGACGTTCGCCACGGCAGTGTTACCATCACAAGTGATGAATTTCTTTTCTTTAGCCATATCGTTAACGTTATGTTAATATATTAGATTGTAGTCAAACCTTCGATGGTGATTCCTTCGGTTCCGGCCGAAATTCTCTTCACCAAGCCTTGCAGGACAGTACCCGGGCCGATCTCCATGAAGTAGTCCGCTCCGTCCGCGAGCATATTCCTGACAGACTGGGTCCATCTCACCGGTGAGGTGAGCTGGGCGAGCAGATTCTTCTTGATGGTCTGCGGGTCTGTGACGGCCTGAGCGGTGACGTTCTGGTAGATCGGGCAGATAGGTTCCACGATTCTGGTCTCCTCGATCGCCTTTCCTAGCTCGACGCGCGCCGGCTCCATAAGAGGGGAGTGGAACGCTCCGCTGACGGCGAGAGGAAGAGCCCTCTTCGCACCTTCGGCCTTGGCTTTCTCACAGGCCTGCTCCACGGCTGTCTTCTCGCCGGAGATCACGACCTGGCCTCCGCAGTTGTAGTTGGCCGGGATCACGATGCCATCGCATGAGGAGCAGATCTCCTCGACCTTCTCGTCCGGCAGCCCGACGATGGCGGCCATTGTCCCCGGCACCTTCTCGCAGCAGAGCTGCATCTGGGTGGCACGGATATAGACAAGACGAAGGGCATCCTCGAAACTGATGGCTTCCGCGGCGGCAAGTGCGGAAAATTCACCAAGAGAATGCCCAGCGACCATGTCAGGTCTGAATCCTTCGTAACACTTCGCCAGAACGACGGAGTGCAGGAATATTGCCGGTTGTGTGACGCGTGTTGCCTTGAGGTCATCCGGCGTGCCCTCAAACATTATGTCAGTGATTCTGAATCCAAGTATGTCATTCGCCTTCTCGAGCAATTCCTTGCCTTTGGCGTTTCCCTCGTAAAGCGCTTTCGCCATACCTGGGAACTGGGAACCCTGACCGGGAAATACGTATGCTTTTTTCATAATACGCAAAAATAAGATTTATTATTGGATTATCCGAATATTAAAGGCTCTTTTATGGCCTTAAAAAACACATTTTTCCGCACAAAAAATATCTTTCCGCGAAAGATTTGCCAAAGATTTGTCAAAAATTCTTGTTTTGCCATTTATTTGTTATTTTTGTAGTCTGATTGCGTGAAACCGCAAGAATGATGCCCCTGTAGTCTAATGGATAGAATTTCGGATTCCGGTTCCGACGATTTGGGTTCGATTCCCAACGGGGGTACAAGTAGGAATAAACTTTCATATCTCATTGGATATGAATCAACCGCTCATATTATGAAAAGAATTCTAATCTCTCTCGCGGCGGCGATTTTTGTTTGTGTTCCGGTGGTGTCGGCTCAGACACCGGAGTCCCGTAATGAAATAACGCTTGGCTACGGCAGGGTCACCGTTGTGGATGTGGCTCATGTGGTCGGCGGGGTGTTCGCCACGGCTTTCACGGCCGGTTACGCCCGTTTTGACAACTTCCGGTCATACGGGTCTGTCAATCTTGAATATTACAGAGTCCTCAACAAGACTTTTTCCGTTGGGGCGGCAGTCTCTTGGTTCGGCGGCACGGCCGATGAACTGAACAAGGACAACGTGAAGGTCGGCAACGCTGACTATAGCGGATTCGCCGTGATGCCTGCGGCGAAGGCTTTCTGGTTCAGAAAACCGCATGTCGCCATATACTCAAAGCTTGCGGCCGGAGTCACGCTGCTGGACGATTACGACGAGGCGGCGGACTCGCATTCGTTCGACCCGTATTGGGCCGCGCAGATCACCCTTGCCGGAGTGCAGTTCGGAGGAGAGCGATTCCGTGGTTTTGTGGAGGCCGGGGCTGGAATGCAAGGTCTTGTGCTGGCCGGGTTGAGCGTTTCCTTCTAAAAGGAATATGACAGCAAAAGAAAGAGAGGCCTGCCTTTTTGGGAGGCCTCTCTCATTAGTTGATTAAAACCAGATCTAATTAGTAGCTGTTTTGAATTGTTTGTTTGAAGATTATATTTTACCTCAAAGAATATTTTAAACAATTTAAAAACAGCTACTTACACCAGCGGTCAAGCCAGTCGAAGAAGCTGCGGTGCCAGAAGAGGGCGTTCTGAGGCTGGAGAATCCAGTGGTTCTCCTCCGGGAACACTATCAGCTTGGACGGAACTCCCATCATCTGGGCGGTGTTGAACGCGGCCATGCCTTGATCATAAGGGATGCGGTAGTCCATCATGCCGTGGATGCAGAGGATCGGAGTGTGCCACTTGGCCACGTTCACGTCAGGAGAGTTGGCGTAATGGCGCCTGGCCTTGGCGGCGTCGCTCCACGGCGAGCCGGCCTGCTGGATGCCGCCGAATGTCTTGCCGTCGCCGCGCGGACCCTTCTCGCCGGCGGTGTAGGAATATTCAGAAAGTCCGCCGTTGTCGAAGTTCGCGAACCAAAGTTCCTCTGTCTCGTAGTACATGTACTTCTCGTCGAAGATTCCGGCGTGAGCGATGAAGCAGTCATAGACATTGCCGTGGATTCCGGACATGTAATAGACGCTGAATCCGCCGTAGGAGGCTCCACAGCCGGCAAGTTTGCCGACATAAGGTTCAGCCTTGAGCTCCTTGGCCGCGCTGAGGTAGTCCTGCATATTCTGACCGATGTAGTCGCCGCTGATCTGCTCGCACCATTCCTGACCGAACGCGGTCGTGCCTCGGCGGTTGGGAAGAATCACGATGTAGCCTTGGTTGGCCATGAGACGGTAGTTCCAGCGGTAGCTCCAGCCCTGGCTCAAAGTACCTTGAGGTCCGCCAAGGAATATCTCGATGGCAGGATACACCTTTGTAGAATCGAACTTAGGAGGATAGAGTACCCAGGTGAGCATCTTCTTCCCGTCAGTGGTCTTGATCCAGCGCTCACGCGTCTCGTAGGCTGTCAATTGGCCGATGATGCCTCCGTTCTCATCGGTGATCCTGCTGAACGATCCGTCAGTCTCGTTCACGGCCACGAGTTCGGTAGGGAACTCCATCGAACAGTAACTTGCGAGCAGGGTGCTGTCAACGATGGCGAACGGAGAGTTGAAATCGTACCATGCGTCGTCCGGAGTGATTCTCTTGATTTCGGAGTCGGCCACCTTCACGTTGCAGATTGCTTGAAGTCCCTCGATCAGGGAATTGAAATAGATGCTCTTGGAGTCCGCCGCCCAGACAGGGCCGCCTGCGTTGTACTTGAAATCAGCGGTGAGGTTACGGATTCCATTTATGTGGGGGATGGCGGATTGTCCATCGGAGGAAGCCTCCGCGTCAGCCAGCTCGGCGACCATAAGGCGAACCTTGTCGGCCTCGTATCCGTTGCGCTCCATGCTCAGCCAGGCGATCTGCTTCCCGTCAGGGCTCCAGACCGGATCAGTGTCATAGCCGCCGGCCATCGGAATCTGGACGGTCTCGCCTGTCAGGATGCTGTAGATGTAGATCTCCGTGTCTGTTGAGAAGGCATATTCACGACCCGTCTCAACCTTTTTGCAGGAATAAGCCACATAGTGTCCGTCAGGACTCCAGCAAAGCTGCTCGATGCCGCTCATAGGCTCCAGTGGCAGTTCGTACCTGCCCGCTCCCTCCGCGAGTATATTCATTGAATTGTCTTCTGTGACCTTGGCGCCGAGCGGTGCCACGTATGTCTGCGGCCTTTCGGTCGTCCAATGGTCCCAGTGGCGGTACATAAGGTCTTCCGTGACGTAGGCCTGCGCCTTGTCCAGTTTCTCGTCGAAATCCTTAGGCGTCTTCACCGCTCCCGGAATGGTGCTGGTGTAGAGAACCTGTGTCTGGTCCGGACTGAGGGAGAACTCTCCGATTCCGGCTTTCACATCGCTAAGCTGCTTCTTTGCTGAGAGTGAGGCCTTTCCGTCAACGATAGAGATGGCGGCATTGTAAAGCTGCCCTCCCTGTAGGTAGTAGATGGATTTCCCGTCATTGCTCCAGCGGGCGTTGCTTACGCTCTTGCCTTCGGCGGTCAGTTGAACCTTGTCCCCGAACGCGAACCCTCCGTTCTCGTTTTTGGTCACCTCGGTCAGGAACAGATTCCTGCATGAACGGTTCTCCTCGATCGAGGTGTAGCTGACCCCGTAAAGGATCCACCGTCCGTCAGGGGACAGCTGAGGATCCGACAGGCGTCCCAGAGACAGAAGCACTTCCGGAGTCATCCTTCCGTCATCGACCTTGATGTCGGAAGGGCCGATGTACCTGCTGTCCGTCTGCGTCTCGTTTTTCTGTGCGCAACTCATCATTGTAATCAGTGCCGCCGCCACGAGGGCGGCCTTTCCATTGTTGATCATAAATATTTATATGTATTGTTTGTACGCTTTTTCAAGTTCCTCCTTTACGGATAGCCTGACTTCTTCCGGTTCAATCACTTCAAGTCTTCCGGCGTGGCGGCAGAACTCCATCGTCAGATTCCTGTTCGGAATGACACGTATCCTGAATATTCTTCCGTCTCCTTTGGCCGCGTTTTCCTCCACTTGTGAGCGATGTATCGGCAGGTCGCGAAGGTACCGGGCCTCCTCATCCGTAACCTTGAAGCGGATAGTGACCGGCTTTTGGCCAGCCTTAGGAAAATATATTCCATAACTCTGACTGAATATTCCGTCCACATCGAAGTCCTTCGGCATCCTGAATGACACATCCGTGACTTGAAGCGAGGTGATCCGGTCTAGGCCATAGACCCTCCATGCGTTGATGTCATCATTCCGTCTGTCAGCCCCGGCTCTTTCGTGACAGAACGCCACCAGATACCACCTCTTTTCGTGTTCCTTTACGGCAAACGGCTGCACGTGAAGAGTTTCCGAGGAGTCGGAGGTGTATTTCCCATAGGCGATCTCCAGCTCTTTCCCGTCCTCCATCGCCTGCATTATCGCCGTGAGGTACTTCTGCCCTGAGGGAATCTCCTCCACGCTCACCCTGCCCGAGAGACGTTCCTTGCCCAGAGAAAGCAGACTGTTGACCGTGAATGTGTTGACAAGCCATCCTATGCTCTCGTTGTTGTCCAGAACATCACCGCTGTAAGGAATGAAGTAGCGGTTGGTGCTTCTGTCGCAGTCGATGTCAATACCGAAAAGGTCAGCCACCGCAAGCCTGTGGTTGTTGAAAGTTCTTCTTGAATATGCCTGCCCGAACCTTCTGGAATACTTTTCATTAAGTTCCTTGAAGGTCATACCGCCACCACCTGCGGCGATGAGGCTTTGAACGAGCCAGATATATTTCCCGATCAATTCTGAAACCATTGCGTTGTGCTTCTTTTCGGCACATCAAATATAGCAAACAAAAAGTAATTTAACCCTGATTTGGCTTGTTGTTTTGAAATTTTTCACATCTTTGCACTTGAAAATCGCTCTTGTTCCAAGCAAGGGATTTGATTTTGGGGATTTGGTAAACGGTAGGAGATAAATAGTCTCATCCCAGGTAACTTATTTTTTGAAGGTTACTAAGCAGATTTGCGGTTGAAATGATGAAAGTTGGAATGAATATGTTTGTAAAGACGTTGGCGCTGCCATTACTGGTGGCTCCGATCTTTGTCTCGTGCATGGTTGATGGTCCTGAAGACAAGTTCGATATCTCATCTGACGGGCAGCCGATAGCCAACTATCAGATCATGGGCAAGGTCTCCGATGAGGATGGAAAGCCAATCAACGGGATCCGGGTCATAGCCGATTACAGTACCGATGTCATCTATCGCGCCGACACCCTCTATACTGATCAGGAAGGTGAATATTCCAAATTCATGTCGATCCCCCGCGTGGATAAATTCTACATGTCATTCACCGACATCGACGGTCAGGCGAACGGCGGTGAGTTCGGGCCGGAATCCGAATATGTCACTCCGGTTCGCACCGAGATCTCAAGCGGCCATTTCGGCGGCTCCTATGTCATCTCGTTCAACGCCACGCTCAAAAAGAAATGATGTGAAGGATGGTGGATTAAGTTGTTTTTTATCCACCCTCTTCTTATCTTCGCACCATGATCAGGAACAAGTTGGACACAGAGGTGCAGTTTCTTCCGGGAGTGGGGCCGAAAAGGGCCTCGCTCTTGAAATCGGAACTGGGAGTGTCCACTGTCGGGGACCTTTTGCGTACGTTCCCGTTCCGCTATATTGACCGCAGTTCAATCCAGCCGATCTCCGGGATTCAGTCCGCAAGCGCGTACGTCCAGATTCTGGCTCAGGTCATGTCCTCGCAGGTCAACGGCAAGAAACTAAGTGTCATGGTGAAGGATCGGAGCGGGGTGATGGAACTTGTCTTCTTCCGTGGGATAAAGTACACTTACGATCGTCTGAAACCAGGATCTGTATTTTTGTTTTTCGGCAAGCCGAACCAGTTCAACGGCCGCTTCAACATGGTGCATCCTGAGGTTGACAATCCTCCGTCGGGAGGTGCGTCCGGTTTCTCCGGAGTCTTGACAGGAGTTTACAATTCGACCGACAGGTTGCGTAACGGGGGGGTGACCGGCAAGGTGATGAACAGGCTGATAGCCGAGGCGATTGACCTTGCGATCGGAGATGTAGAGGAAACGTTGCCTGAATATATTCTCAGGGAAAAAGGGCTTGTCCCTCTGAAATATGCCATCCGGAATGTGCATTTCCCGTCCGATCAGAACGCCTTGGAGAAGGCGCGCTACCGTCTCAAATGGGAGGAACTTTTCCTGTTGCAGCTGTCTTTGTTAAAGCAGAAATATGTCCGCAGCCGTTCCGCCGTCGGGATCCCTATGCCTAAGGTCGGTGTGGCTTTCAATGCTTGTTATAATGCTTTGCCTTATGAACTTACCGGTGCGCAGAAACGTGTGATAAAAGAGATTCGTTCGGACATGATGAGCGGACATCAGATGAATCGTCTGCTGCAGGGGGATGTCGGCTCCGGCAAGACCATGGTGGCGGTGCTTTCCGCTCTGATTGCGGTCGGAAACGGGTTCCAGGCATGCATCATGGCTCCTACCGAGGTACTGGCGCAGCAACATTTCGCCAACATTTCCAAGTACTTGGCTCCGACCGGTGTCCATTGCGAGTTGTTGATCGGTTCGACCGGAAAGGCGGCGCGCAGACCGATTCTGGAAGGTTTGGCCGATGGCTCGGTGGGCATAATCATAGGTACCCACGCTTTGATTGAGGACACGGTCATATTCAGAAACCTCGGGTTGGCCATTATTGACGAGCAACATCGTTTCGGGGTGGATCAAAGGGCAAGATTGTGGGCGAAGGGCGCCGGTGGAGTTCCTCCCCATGTTCTCGTCATGACAGCCACGCCTATTCCAAGAACTTTGGCCATGACGTTCTACGGCGATCTGGATGTGTCAGTGATCGACGAGATGCCTCCGGGAAGGAAACCGATCCAGACCATGTTGATAGGGGAGGGCAAGCGTCCTCAACTGTACAATTTTATGAAGAAGGAGATCGCGGCGGGGCGGCAGGTGTTCGTTGTCTATCCTTTGATATTCGAAAGCGAGAAGGTTGATTACCAGAATCTTGAAGCCGGCTATGAGGACATTGTCTCAAGGTTCCCGTTTCCGCCTTACAAGGTCGCGATCGTGCACGGCCGGCAGACCATCGAGGAGAAGCGGTTCAACATGGACGCTTTCGCGGCGGGGAGAGCGAATATCCTTGTGTCCACAACCGTGATCGAGGTCGGTGTCGATGTCCCTAACGCCTCCGTGATGGTGATCGAGAGCGCCGAGCGGTTCGGGCTCGCGCAGCTGCACCAGCTTCGCGGACGTGTCGGCCGAGGATGCGAGAAATCCTATTGTGTGCTGATGCATGGCAACAAGGTGAGCAAGGAGTCCCGCAAGAGGCTTGAACTCATGTGCGCCACGGAAAACGGCTTTGATCTGGCGGAGGAGGACATGAAGATGCGTGGTCCGGGAGACCTTGAGGGGACTCAGCAGAGCGGGCTTCCGATTGAGCTGAGTATCGCATCTTTGGCTCATGACGGGGCTTTGCTGGCGGATGCGAGAAGTTATGCCGAGCATGTGCTGGTGCATGACCAGACTTTGGAACTTCCTGTAAACGAGCCTCTTGCCCGTGAACTACGTAAGGATAAATATAACATCAAGGATTACAGCAAGATCTCGTAATCGATTTTAAGTGATCATTTAATACAGTGCGCTTACGGCAGATCTTCCGGCCGGCAATCTTTCAGTTTAGGGTGGTGCCTGTCTTTTTCCGAGAGTATGATCCTGTCTTTGGGAACTTTCCAGTCGATTCCAAGGTCCGGATCATCCCATGCGATGGCGCCTTCTGACCCGGGACAATAGAAATTGTCGCATTTGTACTGGAATATCACCTCGTCGCTGAGCACGCTGAATCCATGGGCGAAGCCCTTCGGAATATAGAACTGCCTGTGGTCGGCTTCTGAAATTTCCACCGCCACATGCTTCCCGAAAGTCTTTGATCCGGGTCTGATGTCAACCGCCACATCCAGGACTCTTCCTTTCACAACCCTCACCAGTTTGCCTTGTGCGTTATTTCCTTTTTGGAAATGCAGTCCCCGGACCACGCCGTAGCAGGATTTGCTTTCATTGTCCTGCACGAAATTGACCGGTCCTACCTTCTCCTCGAATTCCCTTTGGTTGAAGGACTCAAAGAAATAACCTCTGCTGTCCTGGAATATTCTCGGCTCTATGATGAGGACACCGTCGATTCCTGTTGTGATGATGTTCATGCTGTATGTCCCGTTGTTATATTCATTGTCATCCGGTTGTCTTTATTCCTCCGCGATTTTTATCAGGTACTGCCCGTACTGGTTCCTGAGCATCGGTTTCGCAAGTTCGCGGAGTTTCTCGGCTGTGATCCATCCTCTTCTGAATGCGATTTCCTCCAGACAGGCTACCTTGAGACCCTGGCGTTTCTCGATGACCTCGATGTATGTCGAGGCCTCGGCGAGAGATTCGTGGGTGCCGGTGTCCAGCCATGCGAATCCTCGTCCGAGTTTCTGGACCTTTAGTTTGCCTTCCGACAGAAACTTCTGGTTCACGGTCGTTATCTCCAATTCTCCTCTGGCCGACGGCTTGATTCTCCCGGCGATTTCCACAACCTCGTTCGGATAGAAATACAGCCCGGTCACGGCGTAGTCACTCTTCGGCTCGGACGGCTTCTCTTCGATGCTGAGACAGTTCCCGTCTTTGTCGAATTCGGCCACTCCATAACGCTGAGGGTCACTGACTTGATAACCAAACACAGTCGCCTTGCCTTCCTCCTCGGCCGTACGGACAGCCTCTCTCAACTGATCGCCGAAGCCTGTGCCTTGGAATATGTTGTCGCCCAGCACCAGACATGCGCCGTCTGAACCGATGAAGTCCTTCCCGATTATGAACGCTTGCGCAAGACCGTCCGGGGATGGTTGTACGGCATATTCAAAGTTCACTCCGAAATCACTTCCGTCTCCGAGAAGCCTTTGGAAACCAGGCAAGTCGGAAGGTGTCGAGATGATGAGTATGTCCCTTATGCCCGACATCATCAGGACGGAAATCGGATAGTATACCATGGGTTTGTCATAGACAGGAAGCATCTGCTTGCTGACACCCTTGGTGATGGGATAGAGACGTGTGCCGCTTCCTCCGGCGAGTACGATTCCTTTCATATTCATTGATCTTTCATGCCGTTGATGGTGTGACCGTTGGTCATCCTTTTTATGCAAGAGGCCAAGGAGTCTCTCCAATAAGGAATGCCCACGCCGAAAGTCGCCTTGACCTTTGTCTTGTCCAGAACGGAGAAACGCGGCCGCTTGGCTTTGGATGGATATTCCTCCGTATGGCAAGGTTGGATGTCGCAAACATTTCCGCCCAGTTCGCAGATCGCCTTCGCGAAGTCGTACCACGAGATAGCGCCCTCATTGGAATAATGGTATATTCCTGTCTTGCCGAGTTGGCCATTTTCGATGATTCCGGCTATCAATGCGGCAAGGTCATGGGCGTAGGTCGGCGTCCCCACTTGGTCGAACACGACTTTCAGCGAGTCGCGCTCCTCCGTCAGACGGAGCATGGTCTTGACGAAATTCCTTCCGTACGGTGAATATAGCCATGCGGTTCTGAGGATGATGCTCCTGCACCCCGATTTCTCGATTTCTTTCTCGCCGGCCAGTTTTGTGGATCCATAGACCCCGAGCGGATCCGTCGGCCAATCCTCGGTACAGGGTGTCGGCATTTCCCCGCTGAATACATAGTCTGTCGAGATGTGGAGCAGCGTCGCATCCCTTTCCGACGCGACTTTGGCCAGATTTCCTGCCGCCGCGCAGTTCAGCGACATCGCCATTGACAGTTCGTCTTCCGCCTTGTCAACGTTCGTGTAGGCCGCGCAGTTGACGATCACGTCGATTCTTTCCGATTCACAGATAATCCTCACCGCGTCGATGTCGGTGATGTCAAGATTCAGCGTCTCGACTCCCGGCAGCGAGATGACATCTGAGAATATGTACCTGTCGCGGCTTCCTGCCGTCACATTCCGGAGCTCCGTCCCCAGTTGACCGTTAGCTCCCGTCACAAGAATATTCATGATAATTCGGCTATGTCCGCCATGTGGGCATCGCCACTCACAAATTTAATCAGAAATCTTTCGTTAACAAAATATCCTGCGTGCCTTTTGCCTTTTGCCTGTGACCGATTCTGAAACATTTATGCTGTTTCTGAAACTTTTTTGTTAAAGGGCGCCTTTGACAACGATACCCACATTCATTAGAATCCCCCCTGCTGCGATGCGAACCCTGCGCGATCTGATCGACTGGTACTTCTCTAAGCGTACCTTCCCCTACTGGTGTGTCCTTCTTCTGGACAGCCTGGTCCTGTTATTCACGAGCATATTCATCTACTGGTGCTTCAACCGCGGCGCCGCGCTTCAGCGCGACTTCTGGCCACTACTGCGTTTCCTGTCGCTGTGCCTGTGCGTTCACATGGTGTTCTTCGCGTCGTTCCGTACGTACTCAGGCATCATCCGTTACTCGTCGTTCAGCGACCTTCCGCGCGTGGCGTACGCGATGGGGTGCTCGTGCCTGGCCGTGATCATCCTCCACGTGTTCACGAACTGTGTGCCATCGGATATCGGAGAAGATCTTCCGGCTGGATCACGAATGATGCAGATGATTTGAATGATGTGTCTGTGTCTGTCGGCTGACAAATTTTGATGAGATATATAGCCGGAATGGAGCAGAACCTTTGTTTGAACCGAGACCTTTTTTGTATCTTTGTGGTGTTGATAATTGATTAGGAGAAGTGATTATGCTGATAGATTCCACTTTGCTAGACAACCTGACCGAGGAGGCGAGGCGGTCGCCGAGGTTGAGGATGAATTATGATCTGCGGAACTCTTCGGGGGATGGGTCGCAGAGGATGTTGAACGCTATGGAGCCGGGAACGTTGATTCCGGTGCACCGGCACACGAAGTCGTCGGAGACGGTGGTGGTGATCCGGGGGGCGATACGGCAGAATTTCTATGACGATGGCGGGAACGTGACCGAGTCCGTCATCTACAGGGCGGGGGCGCCGGTCCCGATCTGCGTTGTCCCTATCAATGCCTGGCACAATTCTGAATCACTGGAGACAGGGACCATCATATTCGAAGCCAAGGACGGAGCGTACGAACCGCTTGGAGATGAGGACATATTGAAAAGATAACGCGGCATGCCGCCGTGTACATAAGGCTATGTCCGGAAGTAGCGGCGACAGCTCAGACATGATTACTCAGAACAAATGAATATGTGGCCTTTCACGAGAAAACGCACCCTTGGCGACATCGGAATATTCAATGGCCTCACTGACTGTCACTCCCACATTCTTCCGGGGGTGGATGACGGGGTGAGGACTATGGAGGAGTCTCTGGCTATTCTGGACCGCTACGAAAGATTGGGGATGAAGACCGTTTGGTTGACTCCGCACATCATGGAGGATGTCCCCAACAAGACGGCTGACCTGAAAGAACGCTTCAACCTCCTCTGCCAGAATTACAAAGGAGGATTGCGCCTTCACCTTGGGGCGGAGAATATGATAGACAACCTCTTCGAGGAGCGTCTCGCGGCAGGGGATCTGCTGACAATGGGGGAGAGACACGATCATCTTTTGGTGGAGACCTCCTATTTCACGCCGCCTTACGGATTCTATGACACACTCGAGACCATAAAGTCCAAAGGTATGTACCCGATTATAGCCCACCCGGAAAGGTACATCTACATGTCGGAAGATGACTATGCCCGCCTCCGGTCCATGGGGGTTCTCTTCCAGCTGAATCTGTTCTCTCTTGCCGGCCTGTATGGACGGCGGGCAAAGAAAGTGGCAGAGTTGCTGCTGAAAAAAGGTTATTATGATTTCACTGGAACCGACATCCACACGATCCGCATCCTTGACGGCTTTCTGGAGGCTCCGATAACGCCAAAAACATTGAGTGGTTTTAAAGATTTGTGATATAATCACGAAATGTGTTAAAATCTTAAAGATATTTTTGAATATTTGAGATTTTTCGTAACTTGTAGCCGAAATAACACAAAAACTGTAAACCGCTACGAGTTATGTCAGAGAAGAAACTTCTATTGGGTGACGAGGCCTTGGCCCTGGGAGCGTTGCATGCCGGACTATCCGGCGTGTATGCCTATCCCGGCACGCCTTCGACTGAAATAACTGAATATATCCAGTCCCACCCTCTTACAAAAGAGCGCGGAATCCATTGCGACTGGTCTTCCAACGAGAAGACGGCGATGGAGTCCGCGCTTGGCGTTTCATATTCGGGAAAACGTGCCCTTGTGTGCATGAAGCACGTCGGCATGAATGTCTGCGCCGACGCTTTCGTCAATTCGGCTGTCACCGGGGCCAACGGTGGCCTTGTGGTCGTGGCTTGCGATGATCCATCGCAGCACTCCTCGCAGAATGAGCAGGATTCCAGATTCTACGCAGACTTCGCCATGATGCCGTGCTTCGAGCCTTCGAACCAACAGGAGGCCTACGACATGGTGCGCGAGGCGTTCGACTATTCCGAGGCCAATCATATTCCTGTGCTCATGCGCCTTACAACCCGCATGGCGCATTCCAGGGCTGTCGTTGAGGCGGGGGAGATCCGCCGCGAGAACGAGGTTCATTTCCCGGACGAGCTTCACGAGAAGAACTGGGTGACCCTGCCGGTCAACGCCAGGAAGCGTATCTGTCAGCTGGCTGACGATGTGTTGTCATTCGAGAACGATTCCGTGGCCTCTTCGGACAATAGTTATGTCGAGGGGCACAACCACAGGATGGGAATCATCGCCTGCGGAATCGCCTGGAACTATCTGATGGAGAGCTTCCCTGACGGATGCCCGTATCCGACTTTGAAGGTGACCCGCTATCCGTTTCCTAAGGCTTTGGCAAGGGAGATGGCAGCCACGTGCGACGCCATCCTTGTGCTTGAGGAGGGACAGCCTCTCATCGAGGAGAAGCTGCGCGGCATCCTTTACGATCCGGAAGACAGAAGGTGGACGAAGATCCAAGGCCGTCTTGACGGCACTCTTCCAAGGACCGGCGAACTCACACCTGACTGCGTGCGCGTCGCCCTTGGCCTGCCGCCGATGGAGACATATTCAAAATCAGAGGTCGCCGTGCCTCGCCCTCCGGCGCTCTGCCAGGGATGCGGCCACAGGGATTTCTACACTGCGCTTAATGTGGTGCTTAAGGAATATGCCCCTACGGCACGTGTGTTCAGCGACATAGGCTGCTACACCCTTGGCTACATGCCGCCGTTCAACTCGTTCCAGACCTGCGTGGAGATGGGGGCATCAGTCACCATGGCTCTTGGCGCCGCCATCTCGGGAGTGTGGCCGGCGGTCGCTGTGATAGGTGACTCGACTTTCACTCACAGCGGCATGACCGGTCTTCTGGACTGTGTCAACGCCGGAGCGAGTGTCACCATCTGCATCTCGGACAACCTCACCACCGGCATGACCGGAGGGCAGGATTCCGCCGGAACCGGTAAGCTCGAGGAAATCTGCAAAGGTCTCGGTGTCGAACCCGAGCACATCAGGACAATCATCCCTCTTCCCAAGAACTATCCGGACATGGAGAAAGTTATCGATGAGGAACTTAACTACAGCGGCGTGTCGGTAATCATCTGCCGCAGGGAATGTATTCAGACAGCCAAACGTCATGCGGCGGCCAACAAAAAAGCGTAATTGATATGGCAAAGAAAGACATCATACTTTCAGGAGTGGGAGGACAAGGCATCCTCTCCATAGCGACTGTGATCGGTTGGGCTGCGCTTGACCAGAACCTGCATCTGAAACAGGCCGAAGTGCATGGAATGAGCCAGAGAGGCGGCGATGTGCAGAGCAACCTGCGCATCAGCACCGAGAGGATCTGGAGCGACCTGATTCCGAAGGGAGAGTGTGATCTCATCCTCTCTCTCGAGCCGATGGAGGCTCTCCGCTACCTGCCATGGCTCTCAAAGGGAGGATGGATAGTGACAAACTCTACCCCGTTTGTGAATATTCCGAATTACCCTCCTGTCGAGGAGATCACCGCCGTGCTTCAGAAAATCGGCAATGTCATAACATTGGACTGTGATGAGATCGCGAAACAGACGGGCTCTCCACGCAGCGCTAATATGGTCCTGCTGGGCGCTTCCGCCGCAGTTCTTGAGATCCTTGATCCTGAGAAACTCCGTGAGGGAATCACCAACGTATTCTCCCGCAAGGGCGAGAAGATAGTTGAAATGAATATAGCGGCCTTCAACGCCGGACTGGAGGTCTCCAAAAACTTCTCGAAATGAAACCGGTCTCCAGACAATCCATAGACGAAGTCCTGCGAAGACTTGACATAGCGGACATCGGCCGGACCACTATCCGCCAGTGTGTCAACGTCTCCCACGAACTGGAGAAACTGTCCGGAGAGAAGTTCGTGCATCTTGAGTTCGGTATTCCCGGCCTGAACGCTTGCCAGATAGGAATCGACGCTCAGAAAAAGGCGTTGGATTCCGGAGAGGCTTCGGTATATCCTCCCGCCTGCGGAATCCCTGAGCTGAAGGAGAACGGCTCGCGCTTCATCAAGGCCTTTGTCGGCGTGGACATCTCCCCGGAAGGGATCGTGCCGACTGTCGGCTCGATGCAGGGATGCTACAACCTTCTGCTGGAGTGCATCCAGATGAATCCCTCGAAAGACACAGTTGTCTATCTCAATCCTGGTTTCCCGTCGCATTACGTTCAGGCAAAGGTGCTTGGATTCAAGACGCGGATGTTCGACCTCTATGATTTCCGGGGGGAGAAGTTCCGTGAGAAGATCGAGGAGGTATTCGGTGACGGACGGGTCGCCGCTATAGTATATTCAAACCCTAACAATCCGTCCTGGGTCTGCCTGACCGAGGATGAGTTGAAGAGTCTGGGTGAGCTTTGCACCAAGTACGATGTGGTCGCTCTGGAGGATATGGCGTACCTTTGTATGGATTTCCGGAAGAACCGTTCCGTGCCGTTCGAGCCGCCATATCAGCCGACCGTCGCCCGCTACACCGACAACTGCGTGCTGATGATCTCCGCCTCGAAAATATTCAGTTACGCCGGGGAGCGCATCGCGATGGTCGCTATTTCGGACAAACTCTATCACAGGGAATATCCCGCGCTCCGCGAACGCTACGGCCTCGGCCGCTTCGGCGACAATTTCTCACTTACCTACCTCTATGTCAATTCATCAAGCTGCTCTCACTCAGCGCAGTTCGCTTTCGCGGCGATGCTTAAAGCGGCGGCGGACGGTGAATATGACTTCGTCGGTGAGATGCGTGAATATGGCCGTAGGGCAGGAAAGGCAAAGGAAATATTTCTGCGCCACGGGTTCCACATCGTGTATGACAAGGATCTGGATGAGGCTGTGAGTGATGGTTTCTTCTTCACGATCGGCTATGATGGCCTGACCGGCAGCCAGTTGCTGCTGAATCTGCTTCGCTGCGGAATCTGCGCCATCACGATGGTCGCCACGAGAAGCACCCGGGAAGGCATAAGGGTCTGTGTTTCGATGCTGAATTCCGAGGATGATTTCCGTGCGCTGGATGAGCGTCTTGGACTCTTTGTCGGGCTTTATGAGTCTGGTGATTAATTATTTAGAGAATATTGCTTATGAAATATGTTAGTGCCGACGAGGCCGTAAAACTCGTAAAGTCAGGTGACTGGGTCTTCTTTCAGGGAAGCACCGCCGTGCCTGTGATCATTCAGGAGGCATTGGCCCGCCGTGCTGATGAGCTCCGGGGTGTGAACATCGTTTCGGGATTCAACATCACGAAAGGTCCGGCTCCGTTCTGCAAGCCGGAGTACAAGGACTCGTTCTTTGTGAACAGTCTGTTTCTGTGCGCCGACCAGCGTCAATATGTCGCAGAGGGTTACGGAAGCCTCATTCCGGGATTCTTGGGTGAGCTTCCGTCATTGATCCGCCGTCACGAGATTCCGATCGATGTGGCGTGCATCAACTGCTCTCTTCCGGATGAGAACGGCTATTGCAGCTACAACATCTCCGCTGACCTGGCCCAGCCGGCCGTAGAGGCCGCCAAAATTGTGATCGCCCAGGTGAACAAGAGCATTCCGTACCTTTACGGCACGGCTATGATTCACGAGTCTCAGATCACGGCCGCCATCGAGTGCGATGACCCTCCTGTGGATATGCAGTTCGGTCCTCCGACCGAGATCGAGTCGGCCATAGGCTCGTACATCGCCGCCGAGATTCCGGATGGAGCCACCCTACAGATAGGTGTCGGCGGCATTCCGAACGCCATTCTGAACGGCCTCAAGGACCACAAGCATCTCGGCCTGCACACCGAGGCGATGACCGACGGGGTGTTCCGTCTGATGCAGACGGGCGTGATTGACAATTCGTTGAAGAAGGTTGAGCCCGGCCGCAGTGTCGCATGTCTGGCCCTTGGTTCCCGTCACATGTACGAGTACCTTGACCACAACAAGGACGCGATGTTCTACGATGTGAGCTGGACGAACGACCCGCAGCGCATCCGTCAGAATCCGAATGCGATGGCGATCAACTCGGCCATCGAGGTTGACCTGACCGGTCAGATCTGCGCGGACAGCATCGGTGACATGATCTTCTCCAGCGTCGGCGGGCAGCACGACTTTATGTACGGAGCTGCCCTTTCCGAAGGCGGCAAGACCTTCATTGCCCTGCCGTCACGCACGGCTAAAGGCCGAGGCAAGATTGTGGCCCATCTCGCTCCTGGAGCCGGGGTGGTCACAACCCGTTTCCAGACCCAATACGTTGTCACTGAATATGGTTGTGTCTATCTCCGGAACAAGAACCTTGCGCAGCGAGCCAAGGCCCTCATCTCCATCGCCCATCCGGACGATCGTGAGGCACTTGAGCGTGCGGCATGTGAGCGTTTCGGTTACTCGTTCCTGCGTTTGAAATAAGCTTTCCCCGTGTCCCTCAGGGGCTGTCACGGAGTGACTGGGGGTTGGATAAAAATGGACTGACTTTTTGGTCAGCCCATTTTTTTATTTAACGAGGATTTTTATGTAAGTTTGTACCTATGGAAATGAATTCAACGAGACCCAGGATATTCCTTTACACGGACGGGGCTTCAAGCGGGAACCCAGGGCCGGGTGGCTATGGTGTGGTTCTGAAGTGCGCGGGGCATGAGAAGGAGATGAGCGGTGGATTCATCCGGACTACCAACAACCGGATGGAATTGCTTGCGGTCATCAAGGGACTGGAGGCGATAAAGTGGCAGAACGCTGAGGTTGAGGTCTATAGTGACTCGTCCTACGTTGTGAAGGCGGTTAATGAGGGATGGCTTCGTAATTGGGAGCGAAAAGGATGGAAGAAGGTGAAGAATCCGGATCTGTGGATGCGCTTTCTGAATGTCTATCGGATGCATCGGGTAGCGTTCCACTGGCTTAAGGGACACAACGGGCATCCGGAGAATGAGCGTTGCGACAGGCTGGCCGTAGCAGCCGGAGCGGGTGCCGTGGCGGCCGGAAAGACTCTCCCCGTTGACGAAGGCTATGAACTTAACGCCGCCGTTGAGGGCAATCTCGTCGATTTTGATTAAATTTGTGAATATGTTCACGTCAGCTACCGCTGGCGGTGACCGCAAATACTGTTGGAATTATGGAAAGAAATAACAAAAGGCCGATTGTCGGAATAACCCAAGGCGACGGCAACGGCATCGGATACGAGGTGATCATCAAATCTTTGGCAGACGCGAGGATTCTTGAGTCCTTTACTCCTGTGATTTACGGATCATCAAAGATTTTCGGATTTTACCGCAAGCTGATTCACAATCTCGATCAGATGGACACCTACGTGATCCAGAGCGCCAAGGATGCGAAGCCTAAGAAAATCAACATCGTCAACTGTCTGCCTGACAATGTGTTCGTTGAACCGGGACAATCCACACCTGAGTCTGCGAAATCCGCGATCCGGTCTTTGGAATGCGCCGTCGAGGACATCAAGAACGGGGACATCGACGTGCTGGTGACCGCTCCGATCAACAAGAAGGCCATGGTGGCCGAGGGTTTCGGCAACACGGGGCACACTGAATATCTCCAAAAAGAGTTCGGTGTGGATGACGTGCTGATGTTCATGGTCTCCGACCAACTTCGAATCAGCGTTGTGACCGGGCATATTCCTTTAAAGGATGTCCCGATGTCGATCACTCAGGATAAGATCGTGAACAAACTGAGGCTGATGACAGCTTCGCTTAAGAAGGATTTCGGCATTTTGGAGCCTAAGATCGCCGTGCTTGGTCTGAATCCGCATTGCGGCGACGGCGGTTTGCTTGGCGACGAGGAGGAGCGGATTATCCTTCCTGCCGTGAAAGCTGCCAACGCCGAGGGGCTTCTGGCGTTCGGACCATATTCGCCGGACGGGTTTTTCGGGCTTGGGCACTATGCTAAGTTCGATGCCACGCTGGCCATGTACCACGATCAGGGATTAGCCCCGTTCAAGGCACTGGCGTTCGAGGATGGCGTTAACTTCACGGCTGGACTTCCTATCGTAAGGACCTCTCCGGATCATGGCACCGCCTATGAGATGGCTGGACGCGACGAGGCGGACCCTCAGTCCATGATGTCGTCCATCTACACGGCGATAGACATCTTCCGCAAGAGGGCGGAGTATGACACTCTTCATGAGGGGAAGATGCAGAAGAAGTGACCGGAGACGACGAAATAAGAAACTTGTGAATATGAACTCTAAGCGATCGATCCTGATCACTGGTGGCGCTGGCTTCATCGGCAGCCATGTTGTGAGGCTGTTTGTCAACAAGTACCCGGACTACCGGATCGTCAACCTCGACAAACTGACCTATGCCGGCAACCTCGCCAACCTCAAGGATGTCGAAGACCGTCCCAACTATAGTTTCGTCAAAGCCGACATCTGTGATTTGGAGACCGTCCGCAAGGTGATTTCTGAATGTGCCGTTGACGGCGTCATCCATCTCGCCGCAGAGAGTCACGTTGACCGTTCGATAAAGGATCCGTTCATATTCGCAAAGACCAATGTCCTTGGCACCTTGACCCTGCTTCAGGCAGCCCGTGAGTTCTGGGAGCCGAAAGGATGGGAGGGCAGGAGGTTCTACCACATTTCAACTGATGAGGTTTACGGAGCCCTTGAGTTGACAAGGCCGGAGGGTGATCCTGCCGGTAACGAGTGTGGGGGAGGTCCGTTCGGCGACACGTTCTTCACAGAGGACAGCAAGTACCAGCCTCACAGCCCGTACTCGGCGGCCAAGGCTTCCAGCGATCATTTCGTGAGAGCCTATCATGACACTTATGGCATGCCGGCGATAGTGACGAACTGTTCGAACAATTACGGTCCGTACCAATTTCCGGAAAAGCTTATACCATTGTTTATCAATAATATTCGTCAACGTCGGCCGCTTCCCGTCTATGGAAAAGGGGAGAATGTACGTGACTGGCTTTATGTCGAGGATCATGCCCGTGCCATAGACTTGATCTTCCATAAAGGCAGGATCGCCGAGACGTACAACATCGGAGGCTTCAACGAGTGGAAGAACATTGACCTGATCAAGGTTCTGATCAAGACTGTGGACAGGTTGCTTGGCCGTCCTGATGGTGCTGATGATGACCTGATAACCTTTGTGACGGATCGCAAAGGGCATGACATGCGCTATGCCATTGATTCCTCCAAACTGAAGAATGAGCTTGGATGGGAGCCGAGCCTTCAATTCGCGGAAGGGATCGAGAAGACAGTCATGTGGTATCTTGACAACGGTGCCTGGCTGGACAATGTCACCAGTGGTGAATATCTTCGCTACTACGAGGACATGTACCAGAATAGATAGGCGAGCGGTCTGTGAGCCTGCCTGTCGAAGTGACTGTTTTGCAATGTAGTTACAGGCAGCCGCAGGAAAACCTCGATGGCTTGATACCTGTCGAAGTGACTGTTTTGCAATGTAAATTACAGGGGCTGCGGCGAAAAAAGGAAAATCAGGAATTTTGCACGTTGCCAAAATTCCTGATTTTTATTTTTCTGCCACAATCCTTACATAATTGTGTGATAAAAAAATAAACTTTCCGCTTGCGGTAAGGGTTTCTGATGGAGATGCGAACCGCACCTGGCATTTCTGCTGCCTCGCGGCCTTGAATCAAGGAATTCCGCTTTGGCGTCCGATCAGCCTTTGCCTGCTAGACAGAAAGTGTACGCAAAGATACAAATTATTTTGTTATCTCCAAATATTTTTCTGTAATTTCTTGAAAAATTAATTTATTTGAGACAAAATAAGTGTTTATCATATAGTGAAATTGAGTCCAAAATACTTACTTAAAGTACTATTTTAAATGAAAGCAAAATCCCGACGGCAGCCCCACCCCCATCGTCCTCAACCTTGCCGCCGGGATCATTGCCTGATTCTTCAACTTCAGCACTGCGTGGACACGACTTCATCCACCGCTTCGACACTGCTTGCGATCACCTCCATGCTCGTCTTTTCCGTACCGTCGTTGGCGGTGTACTTCTGTGAGCGGAGCCTTCCGACAACATAGACAGGAAAACCTTTCGCTATGATGTCCAGCGAAGGGATTCCCTTGTTCCCCTCCCAGGCCGTCACATTGTGCCATGTGGTCTCGATGTTAGGCTCGCCGTTCCTGCCTTTGTAGGCGAAGTTCGTGGCTACGGAGAAATGCGCCACCCTGGCGTCTCCGACCTTGAGGATGTTGACGTTGCCGACATTCCCTCGGATTTCAATTCTGTTCAACTGTTCCATAATTCAAGTTGTTTTTGAAGTATTGTCAGACGCAAAGTTATAATGAATGCAGGCGCTGAATGCAGGTCATAAAAAATATTCGGAGAGATTTTTCTGAATCTTTTCGAAATTTCTGTTTCTTTATAATTCATGAATGGCATAAGGATTTTGTTTTATCGGGATGTAAGTATTTCTTTTGACGAAAAGATATTTCTTTGCATGTGAAAAAAATATTCTATGGACTTCAAGAAGCTGTTTTGAATTGTTTGAAATGTTCTTTGAGGTGAAAAATCTTCATTTTCTTCCCGCTTCTTCAGTCAGATAGCACCGCTATCTTCCTTGGAAGAAGCGGTCGAAACTGAAGTTTTTCACTCTCAACCCAGCGCCCGAACCGAGGGCAATCGAACTTGTTCGGATTGCCGAGGTGAGCAGCAGGGAAAGAGCTTGCTCTTAACCTTCAAACAAACAATTCAAAACAGCTTCTAAGATTTTTCTTTAGGACGTAAGTTTGATAAGAAACAGAAAAATGTTCATGAAGTTTCTTTTGATCCCTTTCAAATGTCGTTTCTGTTAAGCATATTTGCCGAGGTGAACAATCTTGGTAATGAACCAAAAACATGGACATGATGTACAAGAATGAAGAAGAACAGAGGGGAAGATGTCTGGAGTGCGGAGATGTTCTTCCTTACGGACGGAGCGACATGAAATTCTGCTGCGTCAGTTGCAAAAGCCGCTATCATTATGTCAACGGAGGGCACCTGAAAGGCCTTCGTCTTAGAACCATCGGGGCTCTGGACAGAAACCACGAGATTCTGGAGTCGTTGCTTGCGAGAAATGTCACATCAATAAACATTTCTGACCTTGCGCAGATGGGCTACAGGTTTGACTGTATCACATCCTACCGCAAGGTCAGGAATCATGCTGAATATCGATGCTTCGATCTCAAGTATTTCATGACGGAGAGCCGGATTTACGGACTCTCCAGAGTTGAGGTGATGCCTCTGGTAAAGAAACGTTAAGCCTCCTCGGCGCATTCCTCATCCTTGCCTGGATCCTTGAACAGGAACACGAACAAGATGCCGACGAGGAGGGCGTAACCTGCGAAGATGTACCAAGCGGTAGCCCAGTCAGGCTGGGCGGCGTTGTAAACGTAGTGGTTCACGACCTTGCCGGCGGCCCAGGTTCCGATGGAGGCTCCCAGACCGTTGGTCATCAGCATGAAAAGGCCCTGAGCGCTGGAACGAATGTCCTTTGTGGTCTTGCGGTTGACGTAAAGTGAGCCGGAGATGTTGAAGAAGTCGAACGCCACACCGTACACGAGGCAGGAGAGGATGAACAGCCATACCCCGGAGCCGGGGTTGCCGATCCCGAAGAATCCGAATCTGAGAACCCAGGCGAACATGGCGATGAGCATGACCTTCTTGATTCCGAACTTCTTCATAAAGAATGGGATAAGAAGAATGCACAGGGTTTCGGACATCTGGCTGAGCGAGATCAGGGCATTGGCGTTGCGCGCGCCCCATGCGTCGGCATATTCAGGACTCCCGGCAAAGGATGAGATGAATGAGTTGGCGTAGCCGTTGGTAATCTGGAGCGATGCTCCAAGAAGCATCGAGAATATGAAGAACACGGCCATCTGCCTGTCTTTGAACAAGGAGAACGCCTTGAGGCCGGTGGCTTCCATAAAGCTGCTGCCGCTGGCCTTCTTGACAGGCACGTTCGGGAGGCTCAAAGCATAGAATCCGAGAATCAGGCTGAGGACTCCGGAGGTGAAGAACTGGAAGTAGCTGTGCTGGTACTGGATTCCGGACGGATCCTTCATAAAGTTCACCAGCAGCATCGTGCAGATGAAGCCGACTGTTCCGAACACACGGATCGGCGGGAACGCCTTGACAGTGTCCATGCCCGCTCCCTCAAGGCCGGCGTAGGCCACGGAGTTGGTCAGGGCGATTGTCGGCATGTAGAACGCCACGCTGATCGTGTAGAGGATGTAGAAGATGCTGAAATTGAAGTCCGGACCGACCAGATACGCTCCTTCGGTCAGGTTGACGTTGCCCATCGCGTACAGTCCTGTGCCGAGCATCGACACTCCTGCGATGAGTTGGCAGAGAGACAGTGTCTTCTGTGCAGGGATCCATCTGTCGGCCACGATGCCGACGAGGGCTGGCATAAATATGGAGACGAATCCCTGTGTGGCGAAGAAAAGCCAGATCTGGGGACCGAGTCCGGCCTTGCCGAGAAAACTTCCCATAGATGTCAGGTACGCTCCCCAGATGGCGTACTGGAGGAAGTTCATAATGATCAGCCTGAGGCTGATGTGCTTGTTGCTCATAACGTTATTGTGTTTTTTGTTATTATGCGTATGGTCAAAACAAACAAATGTACGAGTTTTCGGCTAAAAATCACTATCTTTGAGGGTTAAATTTTGGAAGAATGGTTTTCAGAGAGATAGCGAAGGATCCCCGCTCAAGGGCAAGGACTGGCGTTTTCACCACCGATCACGGTGAGGTGAGGACTCCGATATTCATGCCTGTCGGGACGGTAGGCTCCGTCAAAGGGGTCTATCACAGGGACTTGAAGGAGGATGTGAAGGCCGAGATCATCCTTGGCAACACCTATCATCTCTATCTGAGGCCGGGTCTCGACACCTTGAAAAAGGTCGGCGGACTTCACAAGTTTGAGAACTGGGACAGACCGATCCTGACGGACAGCGGCGGATTCCAGGTGTTCTCTTTGACCAAAATCAGAAAAATCACCGAGGAGGGTTGCCGTTTCCAGTCTCACATTGATGGTTCGAGGCACACTTTTACACCAGAGAATAACGTTGACACCCAGAGAGTTATCGGCGCGGACATAATGATGGCGCTTGACGAGTGCTGTCCAGGTGACGCAGACGAGAGGTACGCTGCCAAGTCCCTGAAGCTGACTCAGGGATGGCTTGAGCGTTATTTCAAGCATTTCTGTGAGACCGAGCCTCTGTACGGGTACAATCAGGTTATGTTCCCGATCATCCAGGGTTGTGTCTATCCGGAACTCCGCAAACGGGCGGTTGACCACGCTGTCAGTCTCGTCGGAGACAGTGAGGCTGTCGGCGGTTTCGCGATCGGCGGACTTGCGGTAGGGGAGCCTACCGAGAAGATGTACGAGATGCTGGAACTCGTCTGCCCGCTCCTGCCGGACAACAGGCCACGCTACCTGATGGGAGTCGGCACGCCTGCCAACATCCTTGAGGGAATCGCGAGGGGAGTGGATATGTTCGACTGCGTGATGCCTACCCGCAACGGCCGCAACGGAATGCTCTTCACGTGGAACGGCATAATGAATATGCGTAATTCCAAGTGGGCGGAGGATTTCTCGCCGATCGATCCGGACGGAGCGTCGTTCGTCGACCGGACATATTCAAGAGCATACCTGCATCATCTTTTCATCGCGAAGGAGATGTTCGCCGCGATGATAGCGAGCGAGCACAATCTTGCCTTCTACCTCGACCTTGTCAGAGAGGCGCGTCTGCACATCGAGGCAGGGGATTTCGCCTCTTGGAAGGAAACGACCGTAAAAAGAATAAGCTCAAGACTTTAGGAATATGAACGTGGGACTGAAGAAGATAGACTGGTACATCATAAAGAAGTTCATAATGACCTTCTTTATAGCCCTTCTTCTCATCATCGGAATCGTCATAATCTTCGACATCAGCGAGAAGATCAACCATTTCGTCGAGAACAAGGCTCCTCTTCACGCCATCGTCTTCGACTATTATGTGAACTTCGTCCCGTATTTTGTGAATATGTTCAGTCCGCTGTTCGTGTTCATCACGGTCATATTCTTCACCTCCAGAATGGCGGCCAACAGCGAGATCATCGCCATTCTGTCCTGCGGCGTAAGCTACAAGAGGATGATGGTGCCGTATATGGTCTCCGCTTTGCTGATCGCCACGCTTTCCCTTTCTCTCAACCTCTGGGTGATTCCGAGGGCGAACGTCAAGCGAATAAATTTCGAACTAAAATATATAAAACACAGGAACTCATTGTCCTCCAGTAATGTACATTATCAGATTAATCCAGGGAAGTTCGTCTCGGTCGAGTCTTTCAGTTCATGGAACAACACCGCCTATGATTTCACTCTGGAAGACATAGAGGACAACAGGCTCGTCAAGAAGATTTCAGCCGAGAAGGCGGTCTGGGACAGCACTTTCAATGGCTGGAAACTGAAGAATTACTTCATAAGGGAATATACGGAAGGTCTTCAGGACCGTGTGACCACCGGTGCGGAGCTGGACACCGTGCTGAACCTGACAGTCACTGATTTTTATCGCAACAAGAAGACAGTCGAGACCTTGCCCGCGGAACAGCTTGATGAGTTGATCGCCACCCAGAAGATGAGGGGAGACGCCAACGTGATGTACGCGCTCATCGAGAAACACAACCGTCTAGCTTTACCATTCTCGGCTTTCATCCTGACCCTTATGGGGGTAAGCCTTTCCTCCAGAAAACGAAGGGGAGGCATCGGCCTGAACATAGGAATAGGTATCGGTCTCAGTTTCACCTACATCCTCTTCATGCGGTTCAGCCAGATGTTCGTCTATTCGGGAGCGTTGCCTCCGGTGGTCGCACTTTGGCTTCCTAACGTGATATTCGGTATTATCGCCGCCGTTTTGTATATTCGAGCTTCTAAATAACTTAATATTTATGTCACAACAAACCTTATCCCCACTGAAACGATCCATAGTCGGAGTTCAGTTCATGTTTGTAGCTTTCGGTTCCACAGTACTGGTTCCACTTCTGGTAGGATTCGATCCCGCCATCGCTCTCCTCGCGGCCGGTCTCGGCACTCTTCTTTTCCATGCCGTCACCGGAGGCAAGGTTCCGATCTATCTCGGCAGCAGCTTCGCGTTCATAGCCCCGATCATCAAGGCTACCGAACTCTACGGACTGTCGGGAATGTTCTGCGGGCTCGTCGCTGTGGGACTTGTGTACATTCTGATGAGTTTTCTGGTCAAGTTGTTCGGTGTCAAGTTCATCAAGAAACTATTCCCGCCGATCGTGATCGGACCGGTCATCATCCTCATCGGTCTTTCCTTGGCCGGAACGGGAGTCGATATGGCCAGCAAGAACTGGATCCTGGCTCTCGTGTCGCTCTTTGTGGCGATCATCTGCTCGTGCTGGGGTAAAGGTATGATAAAGCTCATCCCGGTTGTGTTCGGCGCACTCGCCGGCTACATCGTGGCCGTGATATTCTACAGAAGCTCAATGGATTTCTCGGGAGTCGCGAACGCTCCTTGGTTCCAGCTTCCGCATTTCTCGAAGATGAGCCTCTCCTGGCAGGCGATCGTGTTTATGGCTCCTGTGGCCATCGCTCCGATCATCGAGCACGTTGGTGATGTCTATGCGATCAGCGAGATAGCCGGTAAGGATTTCGTCAAGGATCCGGGTCTGCATCGTACGATGCTGGGCGACGGTCTTGCCTGCACCCTCGCGGCATTCCTCGGCGGCGCTCCTGTGACGACATATTCGGAAGTGACCGGCGCCGTGTCGCTCACCAAGGTGACAGACCCGGCTTGTATGAGAATCGCCGCTCTTTCCGCTATTCTGATCTCTCTTGTCGGAAAGGTCGGCGCGGCGATCCAGACCATCCCGACTGCCGTTCTCGGTGGCATTATGCTCCTTCTTTTCGGTAGCATCGCATCCGTCGGAATCAGCAACCTTGTGAAGGCTCAGATTGACATGAACAAGACCCGCAACCTGATCATCGCCTCCCTCATCCTGACCATCGGAATCGGCGGCGCTGTCATCAGCTTCGGCAAGTTCTCACTCGCCGGCATCGGCCTCGCGTCAGTCGTCGGAGTTATCCTGAACCTCATCATCCCGGACAAGAAGGAGGCAGAGGAGGTAAATGCCTAATTGACATTCAACCCCCAGTCCCTGCGGGACAGCCCCGGTGGGGCACGGGGGAAGGGATTCTCCGAAACCCCCTCGGTCGCTTCGCACTGCGTGCGCTTATCCTTTTACCCCCAGTCCCTACGGGACAGCCCCGGTGGGGCACGGGGAAGGGATTCCCCGAAACCCCTTCGGTCGCTTCGCTCCGATTCATGGGACTTTATGTTATTATAGTTATTATATTTATTCTTATAGGATATGAACGCTTTGAAAGTCAGGATAGTAAACAAAAGCCAATGGCCCGACCCGGCTTACGCCACTGAAGCGTCGGCCGGGATGGACCTTCGGGCGAACATCATCGAGCCGATTGTGCTGAAGCCATTGGAAAGGGTTCTGGTGCCAACGGGCATATTCATAGAGCTTCCTGTTGGCTATGAGGCGCAGGTCCGCCCTCGCAGCGGCCTTGCCACGAAGCACGGCATCACCGTGATCAACAGCCCCGGGACCGTGGATGCGGATTACCGTGGGGAACTCAAGACCTCGCTGGTTAACCTTTCCAACGAGCCGTTCGAGATTGTTCCCGGCGAACGCATCGCCCAGATGGTTGTCGCCCGCCACGAGCGGGTTGAGTGGGAGGATGTTGAAGTTCTCTCTGAAACCGAGCGTGGTGCAGGTGGATGGGGCAGCACGGGGAAGAAGTAAGATGTATTTCTGATTCATTGAATATGATGAGGCTGCCCCTAGAGGTCAGCCCCTTCACCCCCGCCCCCCAGTCACTCAGTGACAGCCCCTGAGGGGCATGGGGAAAGGATTCCCCAAACCCCTTGCGTCGCTTCGCACTGCGTGCGCTATACCTTTCACCCCCAGTCCCTTACGGGACAGCCCCGGTGGGGCATTGGGGACCGTATTCCCCAAACCCCTTGCGTCGCTTCGCTCCGAGTTTGTTGTTTTGCATTATTACTATTATATTTAAGAAATATTTTTGGATTTGTTTTCGAATATGGATGTGCAGAGATTATATTCGGCATTTTTGGAATGCGGGCGTGTGACGACGGACAGCCGCGCCATCAGCGGCGGGGAGATGTTTTTCGGACTGAAGGGCGAGAATTTCGATGGCAATGAATATGCTCTCAAAGCTCTTGAGGCAGGGGCTCGTTATGCTGTTGTGGATGAAGGATCTGCGGCAGCCACGTCTGGCGATTCTCGTGTTGTCGTCGTGCCGGACACGCTGGAGGCCTTGCAGGCTCTGGCATGTCACCATCGCGAGAACACTTTTGTGGACGGCAAACGTCTGACTGTCCTCGGATTGACCGGGACCAACGGCAAGACCACCACCAAGGAACTGATCACGAGAGTGTTGTCCGTGAAGTACAACGTCACGTCCACACAAGGCAACCTGAACAATGACATCGGAGTGCCTCTGTCTGTCCTGAACATCAATTCCAAGACTCAGATTGCGGTTATTGAGATGGGAGCCAGCCATCCTGATGACATAGAGAAATTGGTCAAGGTCTGCGAGCCGGACTATGGTCTTATCACGAATGTCGGCAAGGCGCACCTGCTTGGGTTCGGCAGCTTTGAGGGCGTGAAGAAAGCCAAGGGAAAGTTGTACGACTATATTTCCGAACACGAAGGGAGCATATTCCTTAATGCCGATGATGAGAATCTGGTCGCTATGGCCGCCGAGCGTAAGGGCTTGAATGTCATTGAATATGGCATCGGTTATTGGAACGCTATGGTTCTGCCGTCCGATGCGGAACACCCTTTTGTCCGTATGGCCATCCCGGACCATGTCGCCTCTTTAGTCGCTTCGACAGGCTCGGCGACCGAAGATTCACCGGTCCCTGAGCCTGTCGAAGAGCCGTTGGTTCGACAATGCTCACCAATCTCTGATGCGACCGAAAACACGGAAAACCTGCTGTGTTTCGAAACCAATCTGGCCGGTGCGTACAATGCCAACAACATAGCGGCAGCCATCGCCGTAGGCCTCCACTTCGGAGTCTCCCTCGAAGATGCCATCCAGGCCGTGAGTGAATATATTCCTAAAAACAACCGCTCACAGTTGGAAAAGACAGATCGCAACATTTTGATAGAGGATGCCTACAACGCCAATCCGACGAGTATGGCGGCCGCTCTTGACAACCTTGCCACTGTGCAGGCTGCACATAAAGCCGTAATGATAGGGGATATGCGTGAACTTGGCACGGAGTCTGTCGCCGAGCATATTGCCATATTAAAGAAATTGGCATTGATGGATTTGGATCTTGTCTGCCTCGTAGGTGAAGAGTTCCGTAAAGCTCTTGACTCGGAACAGATGGTTCGACAGGATCGCCATCCGTTCGCTTTGGGCGCTGAGCCTGTGGTTCGACAATGTTCGCCAACCAGCGAAGTGTCCCCCTCAAATACGAAATGGTTCCCGACCTCGGATGATCTGGTTACTTGGCTGAAGTCAAACCCAATCTCCAACCACACAATCCTCATCAAAGGTTCCCGTGGCATCCGGATGGAGAAGATTTTGCCCGGGCTATAGGAAATTTCCTCTCGTCAAAAATCATGGTGAGTCCCGTGACCGGCACTTTGTCGATGCGTGTCTGGATAATATATCTGGCAAGCATTCCGACAAAGTAACCTATTGTCAGTCCGACAATTGTCCCGACGATCACATCGCCGAGATAATGCTTCCCGACGAATATCCTGCTGACAGCCACCAACGCCGCCCACGTCAGCGCGAACTTGTAGAAGCCGTTGTAGGTGTGTGTGCGGTCGTTTCTGAATCCGATGATCAGGCACATGGCAAGAGCGAAAGCGTTCGCCGCGTGTGCCGAGAAGAACCCGTAGAACCCTCCGCGGCCTTCCAGCACGTTCAGCCCTCCGAGGAGCATCCTCGCGCTGTAGCTTGGCCTGAGTCTATCGACTGAATGTTTTACGATCGTGGAGAACTGGTCACACAGCCCGAACGCGATTCCGACAGAAACCAGCACAACCAGAGCCTTTTTCCATCCAAGCCTTCTGAACAGGAAATATGCGCAGATCGCATACGCCGGGATCCACACCGTCTTGTCCGACATCAGCATCCAGAGCTGGTCCGTTGCCGGCGTGCTGAAACTGTTCAGAAACAGGGTGGCGTTCTGATCAATCCTGTGCAGGAATCCTATGAGTGAAGCGCTGACCATAGCATATCCTTTAAGTCCTTGATCCCCTCACCGCTGACCGATGAGATGAACACGTGCTGAATCCCTTTAGGGAGAGTTGGCTCGATTTCCTTTTCGATGTCTTTGTCGATCAGATCGCACTTGGTGATGGCCAGCACACGGTCCTTGTCCAGAAGCTCTGGGTTATATTCCTTAAGCTCGTTAAGCAGGGTCTCGTAGCTCGCCTTTATGTCATCCTCTTCCGCCGAGACCATGAAGAGCAGCACCGAGTTCCTTTCGATGTGGCGGAGGAAGCGTATTCCTATGCCCCTTCCTTCGTGTGCACCCTCGATGATCCCCGGGATGTCTGCCATTACAAATGACTGATCGTCATAATATTGTACGATTCCAAGATTCGGCTCCAGCGTCGTGAAGGCGTAGTTCGCGATTTTCGGCTTGGCCGCTGTGACAGCCGCCAGCAAGGTTGATTTTCCAGCGTTAGGGAAGCCTACAAGCCCCACATCCGCCAGCACCTTGAGCTCAAGGATGAACCATCCTTCCTGTCCTTCCTCGCCCGGTTGCGCGTACCGTGGAGTCTGGTTGGTAGCCGTCTTGAAGTTGTTGTTGCCCAAACCGCCGCGTCCTCCCTTGCAGAGGATCCGCGTCTGTCCCGGCTCCATCATCTCGAAGAGCACCTCTCCGGTCTCCGCGTCCTTCGCCACAGTCCCCACCGGCACGTCCAGAATGATGTCCTCGCCGTTCTTCCCGGTCCTAAGTCCGCCTTCCCCGTGCC
The DNA here is from genome assembly GCA_900544195.1 of uncultured Alistipes sp. Lineage (GTDB taxonomy): Bacteria > Bacteroidota > Bacteroidia > Bacteroidales > UBA932 > Cryptobacteroides. The sequence goes on from UQUJ01000010.1 coordinate 56,779, forward strand.
CGCCTTCCTCCGCCTTGATGTGCTTGCGGTACTTGAGGTGGATCAAAGTCCAGAACTGCGGATTCGCCCGAAGGATGATATGTCCTCCGCGTCCACCGTCTCCACCGTCCGGTCCCCCCTTAGGCACATACTTCGCCCTGTAGAGATGCATCGATCCCGCACCCCCATGCCCTGAGGCGCACCAGATCTTCACGTAGTCTATGAAATTGCTGTCCGGCATAGTACTCTATAAATCAATTTGTCAAATGATTGCGCAGACTCCCGCGCGGGTTTTGCGCGGCACCATTGCGCGCTGTAAAACACCTTTTTCTAATCGTGTTCTTCACGCCGTTCCTCCCCGAAGCCTTCAATCGTACAAAGATAGTGAAAGTTTGGGAAAGAAAGGTTATTCTGGAATAATGAGCGAGAATGAGTCAAAAAGCAAGTGCAACATTACAAAGGCAGAGTTTTGTCCGGCAGAAGTCCTCTTTCCCGGACAAACCGATGATATTACAAAGT
>UQUJ01000011.1 GCA_900544195.1 uncultured Alistipes sp.
GGACTATCTTCTGGAACTGCTTAGGGGCGCTAGAATTTGATGCGGTTGCCCTGGCAATGTTGAAATAAATTTCACATTGCGCTCGGTTTTCACTAAATTTGTAAATTTACAAATGATAACGTTATGGGATTGTTTGACAGAGGAGTCAAGAAGACGAAAGAGGGCTTCTTCCAGAGGCTCTCACGGTCGATAGTCGGCAAGTCCAAAGTGGATGACAGCGTCCTTGACGCCATCGAGGAGGCGCTTGTCGCATCAGACATGGGCGTGGACACCACGCTCAAGATCGTTGACAGCCTTGAGGAAAGGGTAAGCAAGGACAGGTACATGTCCTTCGACGAACTGGTGGACATGCTTCGTGACGAGATTGGAACGCTTCTGGATATTGATGGAGAGGAATCTCCTAAGGAACCGTTCGACTTGACGAAGAAACCTCTTGTCGTGATGGTTGTCGGAGTGAACGGTGTGGGCAAGACCACGACTATCGGCAAACTCGCCGCCCGCTACAAGGCCATGGGCAAGAAAGTGATGATCGGAGCCGCCGACACGTTCAGGGCTGCCGCCGTTGACCAGCTCCAGATCTGGGCCGAAAGGGCAGACGTGGAGATTGTAAAGCAGGGCATGGGCGCTGATCCGGCCTCTGTGGCTTTCGACACTGTAAAGTCTGCGGTGGCCAAGGGTGCTGACGTTGTACTGATCGACACCGCCGGAAGGCTCCACAACAGAATCGACTTGATGAACGAGCTGACAAAAATCCGTAACGTGATGCGTAAGGTCATCCCGGACGCCCCGCATGAGGTGCTTCTCGTGCTGGATGCATCGACAGGTCAGAACGCCTACCAGCAGGCCAAGGAATTCTCGCGGGCGACAGACATAACATCACTGGCTATCACCAAGCTGGACGGCACGGCGAAAGGCGGGGTCGTCATCGGAATCGTTGACCAGTTGAAGGTTCCGGTCAAGTTCATCGGGATCGGCGAGGGCATTGATGACCTGAAAGTGTTTGACAAGAAGGAGTTCGTGGGCTCACTGTTCTCCAGAGAGGATATTGACAAATAAAACATCAGAAATATGAAGCTTTCTTACAATTGGCTAAAGGATTATCTTGAATCCGATCTTACTCCGCAGCAGATCGCGGACGCTATGACAGCTATAGGAATCGAGGTCGATGGTGTCGAGGAACAGGAAGAAGTCCCTGGTGGACTTGCCGGAGTCGTTGTCGCCGAGGTGCTTGAGTGCGAGGCGCATCCTGACTCCGACCATCTTCATGTCACGAAAGTCAACGATGGCACCGGCGAGCCTCTGACCGTTGTCTGCGGCGCTCCTAACGTGGCCGCCGGCCAGAAAGTTCTCTTCGCCCGCATCGGGGCTGTGCTTCCTGGAGACTTCAAGATCAAAAAATCCAAGATCCGTGGCGTGGAGTCATTCGGAATGATCTGCGCCGAGGACGAGCTCGGAATCGGCAACGACCATGCCGGCATCAAGGTTCTCCCTGCGGATGCGCCTGTCGGAACCTCCGCCAAGGAGTATCTCCACCTTAAGACGGAGGCCGTCATTGAATATGAGATCACAGCCAACAGGGTGGACGCCGCCTCGCACATCGGTGTGGCCCGCGACCTCTATGCCTGGATGACACTCAATAATATTCCTTGCTCATTCAAGTACCCTTCCGTGGACGCTTGGAGGCCGGGTGAGGGTAAGGGGATTCCTGTAGATGTTCAGGATCCGACCGCCGCTCCACGCTATTGCGGCATCACTATCAAGGGCGTGAAGGTCGGCCCCTCTCCGGAATGGCTTCAGAAGAAGCTGATGTCTATCGGCCTCAGACCTATCGACAACGTGGTGGATGTGTCCAATTTCATCCTCTTCGAGCTCGGTCAGCCTCTGCACACTTTCGACGCCGACAAGATCAGCGGCGGAAAGGTGATCGTGAGAAGGGCGGCTGAGGGCGAGAAGATTGTCACCCTCGACGAGACCGAGAGGAAACTTTCCGCCGAGGACATCGTGATCGCCAACGCTGACGGCCCGATGTGCATAGCGGGAGTGTTCGGCGGCATCGATTCCGGCGTGAAGGCCGAGACAGTGAATGTATTCGTCGAGAGCGCCTATTTTGATCCGGGCTCGATCCGCAAGACTTCCAAGAGGCATACCCTCCAGACCGACGCCTCATTCCGCTACGAGAGGGGAGCCGATCCTGGAATCAATGAATATGCCGCCAAGCGCGCCGCACTGCTGATTCAGGAAGTGGCCGGCGGAGAGATTGTCGGAGGAATCGAGGAGTTTTATCCTGAGAAGATCGAGAAGAAGGTCATCGACCTTGACTACGACCGCATCGAAAGGTTCATCGGCAAGAAGATCGGACACGACACGATTGAGAAGATACTTACAGCCCTCACCTACGAGTTCATCGAGAGGAGAGAGGGTGGAGCCAAGGTCGCCGCGCCGACCTATATGATCGATGTCACAAGAGAGTGTGACGTGGTCGAGGAGATTCTCCGAATCTACGGCTACAACAACATCGACCTGCCTCAGCACATGAAGATGTCCGTCAACGCAACCCCTTCACCTGAGCCGGAGGCTATCCGCAACGGAATATCCAACTTCCTGGCCGCCAACGGCTTTGTCGAGATAATGAACAATTCCCTCACCAAGGGGGCTTACTATAAGGGACTTACCACATTCCCGGAGGAGAAGAGCGTGACAATCGTCAACCCTCTGAGCTCAGACTTGAACGTGATGAGGCAAACCCTCATATTCAGCGGCCTTGAGGTTGTGGCATACAACCTGAACCGTCAGATCTCGTCGATGAAACTCTTTGAATATGGCTCCGTTTACAGCCGTAATCCTGAGATGGACGGCAAGACGCTGGCTTCCTACGAGGAGCATCCTGCGTTCTCGATGTTCGTCACCGGAACTCCTGAGAAATCCTGGAACAGCCAGCCGGGCAAGAGCAGTTTCTTTGAGTTGAAAGGTTATGTGGATCTGCTTCTGAGACGCTTCGGAGCGAATCTTTACCAGATGGAGGCCACCGCGGCTCCCGCTGACATATTCAGTGAAGGTGTCGCTTATGCCCTTCCGGGGCAGCATCTGCCGCTCGCGGTTCTGGGAACAGTCTCTCCGGCCATCGCCAGGAAGTTCGGTGTGCGTCAGCCTGTGTTCGCCGCCGAGATCAACTGGAACACATTGTTCCAACTTGTGAAGAGGGACAAGGTCGCCTTCAAGGAGATGCCTAAGTTCCCGGAGGTCAGAAGGGATTTCGCATTGCTGCTTGACGAGAGTGTCAGCTATGCCGACCTCTACAAGAGCTCGTTCAAGGCCGGCAAGAAACTTCTCAAGCAGGTGACCCTGTTCGATGTCTATCGTGGGGACAAGATCCCTGCGGGCAAGAAGCAGTACGCCCTCGGATTTGTGCTTCAGGATCTGGAGAAGACCTTGACTGACGAGGATGTCGAGAGGATAATGAAGAAGCTTCTTTCCACATTCCAGAACGAGTACGGAGCCACATTGAGGTAGATTTATGAAAAAGGTTCTCAGGATAGTTCTTCCATTGATGGTTCTGGTGTCGGCTGTAGTCTCCTGCAGTCGTGAGGGGCGTGTGATACCCGTGCGCAAGATGGAGAGGATCTATCGTGAGATGCTTCTTGCCGACCAATGGCTCGCCGAGAATCCGGACAAACGTGGAATTGCCGACACCACTTGGTTCTATGAACCTATTTTTGAGAAGTATGGCTTCACGCTCAGTGACTACCAGAAGAGTGTGGACCGCTATCTCAATGATCCCAAACGTTATGCCGAGATGCTGGGACGGGTGGAGGAGGGGCTCAGGAATGATTTGAAGGTTGTGAATGCCAGAATCGCTCTGGAGGACAGGCTCCAGTATGAGGCCGATTCGATTGTCCGGACATGGAAATCGGTGAAAGCCAAACCATTCAGTTCTTTCCTTGACGTCTTCGACGTCGATGCCATGACAGACCGTGTAGGGATCGAGAAGGATTCCCTTGGAGTCTATCGTCCTGTCCCTGTTGTCGAGGACACGGTTTTCCATGGTCCGCGCCTTGTTGTAAGGGACACGACCGTGAAAGAGTCCGAGACAGGCTCAGGTTCTTTGGAAAAGGCGCAGGATCAGGTCGGGGACGTGATGTTGGAACCGGTTCGTGACATCGCTCATGAGAAGCCTGTCAGAAAATTGGAGTTGGCTCCGGCTAAAGATTTATTGATTAGGAATGAATAGAATAGCAGCGGAATATGTCTTCACGCTGAATGAGGACAAGCCGATAAGGAACGGATTCGTCGAGTTTGACAGCGGCGGCACAGTGACATCGGTAGGCGAATGTTTGTCTCCGGAGAGCGAGAAAACTTTCGTGAAAGGAGCTATAGCGCCGGGTTTTGTCAACACGCACTGCCATCTGGAGTTGTCCTACTTATGGAAATTTTTCCGTAAGGGAACCGGCATGGCCGGGTTCATCGACCAGATCAACGCGATGAGGGACAACAAGAGCATGGAAGAGAAACTTCATGACATACGGCACTGGATGAAAGTGATGTGGAATCGTGGTGTTTCCGCGATGGCGGACATCAGCAACTGTGCCGACACGTTCGCCATCAAGAAAGCATCTCCGATGTACACGAGGACATTTCTTGAGGTATTCGGAACCGAGCCTCAGGACTGTGATCAGGTGATGTCAGCCGTAAGGAAACTTCAGGCTGAGGCTGAAAGCTATGGCCTTGACGCGGCTCCGACCCCTCATTCCTGTTACACTATGAGTCCGGAGCTTGTCACGGCGGCATCCGCCGATGGTTTGAAATCGGGTTATCTGTCGTTCCATTCGGAGGAGACTGAGGAGGAAGAGGAGATGCTTAAGTACGGACGAGGGGCTATGTGGGAGAACCGCAGGGCCGCCGGCATGAGTGTGCCGCCAGTAACCGGCAAGTCTTCTCTTCTCTATTTCATAGACCGTCTGGAGAAGGCTCATCCAGCTCCGTTTGACGAGCATATCCTGCTTGTCCATGAGGTCTGCATGGATCAGGAAGGCGTGGATGCAGTGAAGAATGTGATGAACCATCCGTTCGTGGCTCTTTGTCCCTTGTCGAACATATTCATACAAAACACTCTGCCTCCGGTTTCACTGATGCGGCGCAATGGTTTGAAAATCACAGTTGGCACAGACTCGCTTTCAAGCAATGACGACCTTGACATTGTCGCCGAGCTGTGTTGTCTTCAGAACGCTTTTCCGGAGGTGGGCTTGAATGAGCTGCTTACATGGGCCTGTCGCAACGGTGCTGAGTTCCTGTCGAAAGAGAATGAATATGGCCGCATAGCGGTTGGAATGAAGCCTGGGCTTGTCGCGATTGACAATCTTGACGCCGATGGTCGGCTTACCGCCGAAAGTGCATCACATAGAATTATTTAGCCATGATGAGAGAAGAATTGGTGTTCGGGCCTGTCCATTCCAGAAGACTGGGATCTTCGTTGGGAATCAACCTGCTTCCAACTAAAGGCAAGCTGTGTAATTTTGACTGCGTTTATTGCGAGTGTGGCTGGAACAAGGACGGCAGGGGAGACAGGCGGCTTCCTACAGCCGCGGAGCTCCGGGGGACGCTTGACACTAAACTGTGCGAGTGCCTTGCCAAAGGGACACCGATTGATTCGATAACGTTTTCCGGCGACGGTGAGCCGACGTTGAATCCGGATTTCCCGGAGATTATCGACATCACACTGGAGCTACGGGATAAATATTTTCCGCAGGCGAAGGTCTCGGTGCTCTCAAATGCCACAAGGCTGTTCCGGCGGGAGGTCTTTGAGGCTTTGAGGAAGGTTGACAACCCTATCCTTAAGATTGACGCTCCGTCAGACGAACTGGTCTCAAGGATCAACCAGCCGCAGGGGGAGTATCATGTGGAGGACGTTGTCGATGACCTGATGCGTTTTGAGGGTGATTTCGTGCTTCAGACGATGTTCCTGAAATCTCCGTCATTCGATTCATCGTCGCCCGAGGTTCTGGAAGGGTGGATGGACATCGTCCGGAAGCTTAGGCCGAGGGAAGTCATGGTCTATACACTTGACCGTGAGGCTCCGGCACAAGGACTTGAGAAATTTTCTGTGGATCAGATGAAAGCTTTGGTCAAACCTTTGATGGATGAAGGCTTTGTGATCCAGATAAGAGGATAAATGAAAATATATTTATAGTAATAATATGGAATCTTTGTTTGCAAAGTACGGTTATACTCCTGATAAGGAAAGTATCAGCAAGAGGTTGGACGCCATAGCGGCCAACATTGACAATGTGACTTCTCCGGAGGTCCTTAAAAACTGCATGGCATTGATGGACTTGACCACTCTTCACACGGAGGACAGTCCTGAGTCTGTGAAGAAACTGGTCGGCAAGGTCAATTCGTTCATGAATGATTACCCGGAATATCCGCTTCCGGCGTCAATCTGCGTCTTCCCTAACCTGGCTTCTGTGGTTCGGGAGAATCTGGCGACCTCTGACGTTCATGTCACGGCTGTGGCCGGATGTTTTCCTACATCCCAGAGCTTCATCGAGGTGAAGGTCAAGGAGTGTGAAATGGCTGTAGAGGCCGGGGCTGATGAGATTGACATCGTCTTGGCTCTGAATGCTTTCATGTCAGGAGATGAAGAGACCGCCCGTAAGGAGATCAGGACAATCCGCGCGGCTGTTGACGAGGCGGCGGCCAAGGCCGGACGAAAGGTCACTCTGAAGGTGATTCTTGAGACAGGATTGCTTGTCACTCCAGAGAACATCGCCAACGCCTCTTTCCTGGCGATGGAAGAAGGTGCTGATTTCATAAAGACTTCCACCGGTAAGGTCAGTGTGAACGCCACGCCTATGGCGGCATACATCATGTGTGAGAGCATCAAGGCTTTCCACGAGAAAACCGGCAGAAAAGTCGGATTCAAGGCCGCCGGAGGCATCTCCACATCGAAGGATGCGGTCTGCTACCATTCCATAGTGAAAACAATTCTCGGTAACGACTGGATAAACAAGGAACTGTTCCGGTTCGGCGTAAGCCGTCTGGCCAACTCCTTGATGTCTTCAATTGAACAGAAGACGGTGGTCTATTTCTAGACTACATTCCGTTCACGCCTGTGCGCTCTTTGCCGCTGTTGTCCTTGACGATGTGTTCGTCAGGGATGGCGGCGGCTGTTTTTACAAGATATTCCCGGAGGTCTTCCCATCTGTGGAACGCTCCGCCAACGGTCTTGACAGCCGGGATTGTTGTCTCTTGCTCGTTATAGACAAGTTTCACCAATACGTCCCCACGCTTGTTCCTAAAGAAGACCATCTGGATGTTGGATGCCATCGGCATCATCTGGAAGTCAAACCAACGCTCGTGCACGTCCGCCGACTTCCACCGTTTCTCCATACCGGCGATTCCGATGGTGCCGACAAGCGGAAGGAGTCCGACATCATGGCCGAACCTTAGGTCCGCGGCTCTGTCGCTCTCCGGTTTCACGGCCCTGTCTGCCTTGGCGACGATGTCCTCGATGAGCGGTTTGGCGATGGATGAGACATATTCTCCCTCCTCCTTTGAGATTCCGAAACTGTAGTAGAGCTTGTTGTTCCTTGAGATCCAAAGCCCCGTGAGCTCGTCATTGGTGAAATGATTGAATATGTCAGGACGCGCGTCCGTGTTAGGACTGATTCCGCCGGCAAGGAATACATTGTCCATGAACTCTTTAGGGTTATGCGTGAGCTTGGCGGCCTTGGCCGGATCAGTGAAGATGGCTTCAAAGAACCTTTCGTGGGAGACCAGACTGTCCAGCAAATGCTTTCTCAGGACGTTCGATCCCTTTATCACATCCTTTGTGTCAAGGTTCATGCTGATGTAATCCAGATATTTAGGGCCTGTGACATAGTGAAACCTCAGGTCCGCGTTCCTTTCCTGAAGCACGGATGTGAAATTCGCCATGCTTATCAGGCATCTTGGCCAGTAACTTGAGACACATTCCACTTCAAGCCTCCCACCTTTGAATACTTCAGGATAATGGGCTGTCATTCTGGAAGCTATCCCGTGATGCTCTTCCGCACCTCTCTCGCTGAGCATCCCGAACATTCCCTGGTGTTCTGACCAGACAGTGTCTATCTGGCTTTTCAGAAGTTTGCCCTCGTCTGTCAGAAGTCCTGCTTTCTCTGCGGCGATAAGTGTTTCGACCGCCCCTTTGAACAGCCCGGCGCCGGTGTGGTAACGTGAACCATGTCTTCCATAATGGCTGATATAGAACGGTTTGTAGCCTTTTGGCGCTTTGGTGAATGTTGATGGGGAATATTCGTAATAATGATAGACACCTCCGGCCCTGTCAGGGTTTTCCTCAATCAACTCTTTATACGACTGTGCCTGGACAGAAAAACTGAACACGCTGGTGATCAATACAATGGATGCCGCACGTACGGCGCTTCGAGTGAATATTCCCATGCTTTTGCTGAATTTTAATTGTGGGCAAAGATAGGAAAACACCCTTAAATTGTCAAGCATGGCCGATTTTTAACTTAACCGTGGAATATTTCATTCCACGGCTGCCTGACTCTACCTTTGCCATGTAACTAAAAACCAACTGAACGATGAAATGGTTCTTCAAAATGATGCTGCCGGCTCTGGTGCTGGCGTCGTGCAGCAAAGAGGGAGGGTCTCCGGTGGAGGTCAGCCCTGTCAGCACAAAGGAGAATGTCGAGGTCGTGGCTCATGATGTGATCGAGCTGGGACGGAAGCTTGAAAACCCTTATTCTGTGACCAATGTCGGCAAGGCTCTTGCGGCTTTGTATCCTACAAGAGGGGAGGTGAGTGTCCCGGTCACTGATTACTATGTCCGTTTCCTCCCCAAGGACACGGTGCAGTTCAATCTTCTCTCGGATCTTGGTGTGGAGATGCTGGATCATCCTATGGATTGTGAGATCCTAAGGGATGGTGACTACTACCATGATCCGTCTGTTCCGGAGGGTGAGATCACTTGGCAGTATGCGGTCGTGCCTCCTGACTTTGTCTTTCCGGAAGGTATCCGTCATGAGATTCTGGACGACTGCTTTGTGCCTGATGACAACGTCGCCACGAGGACTCTCGGTGATTTGGACCTTGACGCTCTGGAAAGAAAGGCGTTCGAGATTACGGACAACGCAGACTTTCTTGAGCCTGAGACAAGGGCTAGGGCCAGGCCTTCCGGAAGGATCACGATTGTCGATGACAAACTTAGGAGCAAGAAGACAGTTGGTGTCGCCGGTGTCAAGATGGTGGCTAATGTCTTTGTGAAGATCGCCACGACTTACACGGACGAGAACGGCAACTACGAGTTTTCCCGCAAGTTTTCCGCCAAGCCTCGTTACAGGATCTGCTTCAAGAACAGGGTCGGATTCTCGATCGGACTGAATCTGATTTTGATTCCGGCCTCGATCTCGGCAATCGGCAAAGGATCATCGACAGGGATTGATCTCACTATCGACAAAAATTCAGACGCCACCTTGTTCCGCAGGTGTGTGGTCAACAACGCCGCATACGACTACTTCAAGAAGTGTCAGGCAACAGGCGTCACCATGCCTCCCAAAAACCTGAGGTTCTGGATTCTGAATATTCTCAGGCCATCCAGCACTCTGATGATGCATCACGGAGCGTTGCTTGACAACAAACTGGTCAGCAAGTATATCGGTAAATACGCGTCCATCGTGAGGATTTTCGCTCCGGACATCACGATCGGCTCCAAGGACAAGAACGGGGACTACGCGGCATTGTACTCAACCACAGTGCATGAGATGGCACATGCCAGTCATTTCAACAAGGTGGGGACGGACTATTGGCGTAAGTATGCTACCTACATTCTTACCTCGTACATTTCAACCGGTGACTGCTATGGCACCGGCAATGGAGAGAACGCAGGCTATTGCGAGATCGGCGAGATGTGGGCATATTACATGGAAAACGCATTGTACAAGGAACGTTACGGGAGAAATCCTGGCTTTGGCAATGAATATTGGTTCAAATCTCAGATTTTATCCGAACTTGAAGCAGGAGGAATCAGCCGCTCGGACATCCTGGACTGCATGGGATACTACACGAATGACATAAAGATTCTGAAATCAGTCCTTCTGGAAAACCGTGCGGACAAGGCAGCCCTGATCGACAAGGTTTTCAAGAAATATGGAAGGTAGCCTGATCTTTGTTTTAATAGCCTGATTTCAGAGAGGGATGACAGAAAAATGACCTGTCATTCCTCTTTTTAGGGTTACTTATGTTTTTTTAAAAAAAAGTATTTTAATTATATACCGATTCATTTCGGCAGAGATTTATTGAATATCATGGGCAGTGATTTGGATTCGTAAGATATGGGCGTGGAAATCGGAGAAATGATTAGTTCGCGGATAAAAAGTGAAATTTGTAATAGAAAAAATAAATTGCAATATTTGCGGTCAAAATTTGTCAGCAAAGCATTTAAGATGCGGTAAGGTGGATCCGTAATGACTTTAGCCTGGCGATTATTGAGTTGGTTATTGGTTCAAACTCTCAGGCATTCTTTCTAGAATGTCTCCAAAAGCGTTCCAAGGATCGAACTTTTACTTGTGAGAAAGAGACTATTTGCAGACGGCAGCAGTCTCTTGTTCACTAATTTGAATAGTGTATAGTAATGTATATAAAACAAGTATCGATGAAAAAAAGCAGATTTTTTCTCGCGGTGATTTCACTTTTCGTGGCGATCACTTCATCGGCACAGAACATTTCTGTGACCGGTGTCGTTACTGATGCTTCTACAGGTGAGCCGATACCTTTCGCGTTCTGTCAGGTAAAAGGCTCCACCAAGGGAAGCAGCAGTGACGCCGATGGGCGTTATTCAATCCCCGTGCCAAGTGATGGTACTATCATCTTCTCATCCATGGGATATGAGCAGAAAGAGGTGGCCGTCAAAGGTAAAACCACAATCAATGTGGCATTGACCCCGGACTCTCAGCTTCTTGAGGGGGTAGTCGTCACTGGTATGCAGAAAATGGACCGCCGTCTTTTCACGGGTTCCACGGCCAAGCTGGATGCGGAATCGGCGAAGATCGATGGTCTCACCGATGTCAGCCGCTCCCTTGAGGGACGTGTCGCCGGTGTGTCCGTGCAGAATGTGTCGGGAACGTTCGGAACAGCTCCTAAGATCCGTGTCCGTGGCGCCACTTCCATCTACGGCTCATCAAAGCCGCTTTGGGTTGTCGATGGCGTGATCATGGAGGATGTTGTGGATGTCAGCGCAGACCAGCTTTCTTCTGGTGACGCCTCCACTCTTATCTCTTCGGCGATCGCAGGACTCAACTCCGATGACATAGAGTCGTTCGATATCCTCAAGGATGGCTCCGCCACCTCTATCTATGGCGCGAGGGCTATGGCCGGTGTGATTGTCGTCACGACCAAGAAGGGCCGTGCGGGATCGTTCAGACTCAACTACACAGGCGAGTTCACAACAAGGCTCAAACCGTCTTACCGCACGTTCAACATAATGAACTCGCAGGATCAGATGGAAATCTACCAGGAACTCCAGCAGAAGGGTTACCTTAATTATGCTTCTTTGGCAAACGCCTCAGACAGCGGAGTCTATGGTAAGATGTACCAGTTGATCGGTCAGTATGACAAGACATCCGGACAGTTCGGTCTCGCGAACACGGCGGCTGCCAGGGCTGAATACCTCAGGGCTGCCGAGTACAGGAACACTGACTGGTTCGGCACTCTCTTCAGCAACGCTCTGCAGAGCAACCATTCCTTGAGCGCTTCCGGTGGTTCAGAGAACGCCACCTATTACGCGTCTCTTTCTGTGATGCAGGATCCGGGTTGGACAAAACAGAGTTCCGTTTCTCGTTACACCGGCAACCTCAACACGACTTTCAAGTTCAGTGACATATTCACTTTCAACCTCATCAGCAACGCTTCTTTCCGTAAGCAGCGTGCGCCGGGAACCCTCGGACAGACGATGGATGTGGTTTCGGGTGAGGTGAAGCGTGACTTCGACATCAACCCTTACTCATACGCGCTCAACACCTCACGCGCGCTTGACGCCAATGAGTACTACACGAGAAACTACGCTCCGTTCAACATCATGCATGAGCTTGACAACAACTACATCGACTTGGGCGTGACTGACATCCGTATTCAGGGAGAATTGAAGGCCAAGCCTTTCAAACAGTTGGAACTGAGCGCTCTCGGTGCTGTCAAGTACACGACTTCTTCACAGGAGCACAACATCCTTGACGAATCCAACCAGTCTCTCGCTTACCGCGCGATGGACACCGCCACCATCAGGGACAACAACCCGTTCCTTTACAAGGATCCGGACAACCCTTACGCATTGCCTATTTCTGTTCTTCCTAAAGGTGGTATCTACGAGAGGACTGACAACTCGTTGCTCGGTTGGGATTTCCGTGCCACAGCCAATTACAGCGAGACATTCGCCGAAAAACACATCGTCAATCTTTTCGGCGGTACCGAGATCAACAGCACCGAGCGTCATGGAACTTGGTTCCGCGCGTGGGGTATCCAGTACGGAATGGGTGAGACTCCTAACTACAACTACAACGTGTTCAAGAAGGGCAATGAGGAGAACAGTGACTACTACACCATGACCAACACTCATGTCCGCTCCGCCGCGTTCTTCGCCAATGGTACATATTCTTATATGGGCCGCTACACCTTGAACGGCACAATCCGCTACGAGGGTACCAATAAGCTTGGAAAGAGCCGTCAGGCCCGCTGGCTTCCTACATGGAACATCTCTGGTGCGTGGAACCTTCATGAGGAGGAATGGATGAAACCGCTCAACGCGATCTCTCACCTTTCCCTCAAGGCTTCTTATTCACTTACTGCCGACAGAGGTCCTTCGACAGTGACCAACTCGGCTGTGGTGATCTCTTCCAAGAATCCGTGGAGACCGTTCACTTCCGTGAAGGAATCCATGCTTTACATCTCTGACCTTGCGAACACAGATCTGACTTACGAGAAGAAGAAGGAACTGAACCTCGGTCTTGAGGCCGGTTTCATTGACAACCGCATCAATTTCACCTTCGATTGGTTCACACGTGACAACTATGACCTTATCGGTGTCATCAACACCCAGGGTCTCGGCGGTCAGGTTGAGAAACTTGGTAACATCGCTTCCATGAAGTCTGACGGTGTCGAGATTTCTCTCACCACCAAGAACATTGTGAAGAAGAACTTCACTTGGACGACCAACTTCATCTACTCTCATTCTCACAATGAGGTGACCAACCTTAAGACGACCATGAGAGCCATCGACCTTATCACTGGTAACGGATTCGCGCAGGAGGGTTATCCTGTTCGAGGAATATTCTCCATTCCGTTCACCGGTCTGAACTCAAACGGTCTTCCTACCTTCATCAATGAGGACGGCGAGTCCACTGTCAGCAACATCAACTTCCAGTACTCTGACTCTGAGGGTCTTTCCAAGTGGCTTAAGTATTCCGGAAACGCAGATCCTACCGATGTAGGATCTCTCGGCAACATCTTCGAGTTCTACGGCTTCCGCTTCAATGTGTTCATGACATACTCATTTGGAAACGTTATCCGTCTTGACCCTGTCTTCAGCAACACCTACAATGATCTCGACTCCATGCCTAAGGAGTTCGCCAACCGTTGGACTGTCCCTGGAGACGAGAACACCACCAGCGTTCCGGCCATCGCGAGTGTATGGCAGAACAGGCAGGACACCAACCTCCGCAAGGCTTACAGCGCCTACAACTACTCGACCGAACGAATCGCCAGAGGTGATTTCATCCGTATGAAGGAGATCTCGCTTTCTTACGACTTCCCGAGGAAGTGGATTGAGAAGATTAAACTTAATTCGCTGTCACTCAAGGCTCAGGCCACCAACTTGTTCCTTATCTACGCCGACAGCAAGCTCAACGGTCAGGATCCTGAGTTCTTCAACACCGGCGGTGTGGCTGTCCCGGTTCCTAAGCAGTTCACATTCACTTTGAAAATTGGTCTTTAATCTGGAGGGAAAGATATATGAAAAACAAATATTCTATAATAGCCTTCGCGGCGGTTGCTTTCAGCCTTGTCTCATGCGACAAGTTTCTGGATGTGATGCCTGACAACAGAACGGAGCTTGACACTCAGGAGAAAATCCGCTCCTTGCTGGTGTCCGCTTACCCGGAGACAGACTATCTGCTTGTCAGCGAGTTCTCCTCGGACAATGTCGATGACTTCGGCCCTGAGAACCCTAACACAGATCCTTTTATCGATGAGGTTTACGCGTGGAAGGATGTCACCAACACCGACAACGAGGACCCTGAGAACATCTGGCAATCCTCCTATTCGGCCATCGCGGCTGCCAATCAGGCAATAGAGGCCATCACTAACATGGTCGGTCCGGATGCCGAAGGGTATGAGCCGGAGATGGCAGAGGCTCTTCTTTGCCGTGCCTACAGTCATTTCGTGCTTGTGAATATGTTCTCGCAGGCCTACACTGAGGCGACTGCGGATCAGAAACTCGGCGTCACTTACATGAGCGCTCCTGAGCAGGGACTTAATCCTAAGTACGAAAGGGAGTCTGTGGCTCAGATCTATGCAAAGATCGATCAGGATCTCCAGAAGGCCCTCCCGCTCGTCAGCGACAATTACTACACTGTGCCTAAGTACCACTTCAACCAGAAGGCCGCGTATGCTTTCGCCACGCGTTTCTATCTCTATTATGAGAAACCTGAAGAGGCTGTCAAGTACGCTGACGCTTGTTTGGGAACCGCTCCTGCGACAATGCTCCGCGACTGGCGCGCACAGGCAAAGATGACTCAGGACGATGAGGTTCTGACTAACCATTTCATCGATGCCACACTGTCGGCCAATCTGCTTCTGATCACGGCGTATTCGAAGATGGGTCTTTGCTTTACAGGACCGTATTCAGTATATTCAAAATACGCTGCCGGAAACTATCTTGCCACGAATGAGACCGGTATTGCCCTTGCCACCCTTTTGGGAAAGGACAACGAGTCGTTCTTCGCTGTGCCGATGAAGGTTTACCAAGGCACGAACCACGACAAGACCACTTTCTGGAAGTTGCCTTACCTGTTCGAATTCTCAGACCCTGTCGCCCAGATCGGTTATTACAGGACTGTCTATCCGGCCTTCACTTCCGACGAGGTTCTTCTTGAGAGGGCTGAGGCAAAGCTCCTCCTCAAGCAGTATGACTTGGCTGTGGCTGACATGAACCTCTGGCTGTCCAACATCTCGAAGACTGATTGGAACCTCAGCGCCGAGGAGATCAACAGTCTTCTGAAGGATATTCCTTACTCAACGGCATTGGCTTCAACCGTCAAGAAGAAGCTTAACGCTCCGTTCCTTCAGAACCCTAGCGAGCTTCAGGAGAATCTGATTCACTTCTGTCTGCTTCTTAAGAGGGTTGACACCTACGCCCAGGGACTCAGATGGTTTGATGTCAAGCGTTACGGCATTGAGATCCAGAGACGTGTCATGGGATCTGACGGCAACCCTCGTACCGCTGGTGATGTCCTCAAGGTAGATGACGAAAGGCGCGCCATACAGGTTCCTAGGAAAGTTATTGACGCAGGATATACACCGAACCCGAGAAACTAAACTCATAAATTGACTGGAATATGAAGAAAATTATAACATATCTCTCAATCGCCGCCCTTTCTGTTCTGTCGTTTTCGGCTTGCCAGAAAGATGACCTCAACCCTGACAGTGTCATCAAGGTTGAGACGGCTCCTGCGACTGAATTGGACAAATGGCTTAACGACAACTATGTCAAGCCTTACAACATTGACTTCAAGTACCGCTTCGAACTGAACGAGTCGGACATGAACTATTACACTGTACCTGCCGATTATGATGAGGCTGTCATCATGGCCCACCTTGTGAAGTATCTTTGTATTGACACCTATGATGAGGTCGCCAGTGTTGACTTCACCAGAGAGTATTTCCCTAAGATGTTCTTCCTTATCGGTGAGTTTGAGTACAGGAACAACGGAACGTTCATTCTTGGAACAGCTGAAGGTGGCAAGAAGGTCCTCCTTTCCGGTGTGAATTATCTGAGCGCCATGCTCAAGCAGGGACCGGAGGCTCTCAACCATTACTACATCAAGACGATCCACCACGAGTTCACCCATATCCTCAACCAGATCAAGGATTATCCTACAGACTTCAAGCAGGTCACCGGTTCCGGTTATGTGGCTGACAACTGGAGCAAGCCTCCTTACAACAAAGAGTACCTCAAGAATGGCTTCATCAGTGACTATGCCCAGCATTCAGACGGTGAGGACTTCGCGGAGATGCTGTCCATCTATGTCACCAACACGCAGGAGTATTGGGACTCACAGCTTAAGGATGCTGGTTCATCAGCAGACTTCATCCGCGCGAAACTTCAGATTGTCAGAGATTACATGAAGTCTGTGTGGTCCATTGATATTGACGAGCTTCGCTCCGTAATCATCCGTCGTCAGGATGACGTGATGCAAGGCAAGGTTGACCTCAGCGATTTAACGGTAAAATAATTGGTGATTAGATTATGAAATTCAATAAAATATTAACAGTCGTCCTGGCAGGGGTGTCGGTGCTTTCAGCCCAGTCTTGTCTCAAGGATCAGGCGGATGTCTTTGACTCATCGTCTTCTGAGCGTCTTCAGGCTTACATTGAACAGACCCGTGAGATCTTGACCTCCAATGAAAAAGGATGGATTATGGAGTATTATCCGGGTTCCGGCCAGTCAAAGGGTGGTTATGCCTACTATCTTGCCTTCACAGATGCTGAGGTGACTGCATCTTACGAGCTCGATCCGGAGAATTCCTACAAGAGTGTTTACAAGCTTACGACGGATAATGGCGCCGTGCTTTCGTTCGACTCTTACAATCAGGCTCTTCATCACTTTGCCACTCCATCGTCAACGGAGTATCAGGCTAAGGGCGGTGACTTCGAGTTCACCATCGTGAGCGTAAGTCCTGAAAAGATCGGCCTTCGTGGCAAGCGTTCCGGAAACCATTATGACCTCTATCCTTACGATTCTGATCTGACCCCGGCCGCGTATCTTGCCAAGGTAGCTGATGTGGCTTCAAGCATGCGTGCCGCCATCATCGACGGCAAGGTCGGAGACACGGATGTCACAGGCGGGGTTGATTTCAACAACCGCAGGATAACCTTCAAGTATGTTGATCCGGCCGCCTCAGCCGAGACTTCCGGGGATGACGGGACTGTGGTTGTCGAGGCTCCGTTCATGTACACATCGAAAGGTATCAAGACCTACGAGCCGGTCGAGGTTGCAGGAGCCACGATCAACAGCATGGATTATCATTCCGACAATAACATCCTTACCAACGGATCGATTGTTTTCCAGGGCAAGCTTCCTGAGGACTACACCCAGTACAGTGACTTCGCCGGTGACTTCAAACTTTCTATGTACTACGGAAGGCTTACACTTGATGTGACACTCACGCCTGACGAGGAAGGCAACGGCTATCTCATGAGTGGCTTCGTGTCCGGCGATCACAATGTGTACCTTGGCTACGATAGGGCGCGCGGCCGTCTTACCATGAATGTCCAGTCTCTGGGCGCTGACGGCTCAAATACTGTATGGCTTGCCGCATGGAGCCTTTCCGGTGGCGGAGACCTTACTTGGGACACAACCACTGGATACGGAATGGAGATTGTCCGTGGATCCCAAGAAGGAGAGTTTATATTTGTCGACAACGGCAAGACTGACATGGTAATCGACTCGTTCATCCTTTGGGCGACCGATGCAAGCGGCAAGTCTGCCGGTGAATTCACAGGGTGGGGTGAAAACCAGTTCCCTTATCTTCAGACCCTTGTCCGTAAATAACGAAAAGGCTTTATCATGAAAAAGATAATTTCAGCAATATTCATGGCCTTGGCTATAATCGCATCCTCTTCCTGCTCCAAGCAGGAGGTGGATGGGAGCGAGGCCCAGACAATATCCGTCAAGGAAAACAATCTTAAGATTCCCGCCAAAGGTGGCGAGGGTACAATCGAGTTCGTTACCGAAGTCCCTATCGAGGTGACGGTTGACAAGGACTGGTGCCAGGTTTCTGTGAAAGGCAATGTGGCCACTGTCACCGCTCCTGCGAATGAAAGTTATGAGTCCAGGTATGCCACTGTCACTGTGAAGTCGGGTGACGCTAAGTCTGATTTCACGGTTCAGCAGTTCGGTTTCTACAGCACTGGTTTCAATCCTTCTGGCATCAATGCTTCCCACAAGGCTGTCTCATTCGATTTCCCTTACGAGTATGATGAGACCATTACTGCGAGTGCGGATGTGGATTGGATCACCGTGACTGTCACCGAGAACAACCTTAACGTCGCCATCGCGGAGAACACCATTAAGGGAACACCTGCTGATATGTCGCGTTCGGGAAATGTCGAGTGGAAGCTTGGCCATGACAGCGGTGTGATTTCCGTGGTTCAAAACAACTTGTCCTACATGAGTGTTGACGCCAACTGGACTGTCCGTTATGGTGGTATCAAGGATTATGAAGGCGAGCAAGCGGCTTACATTTACAATGATGTGGCTGATCCGGCTCTGTCAGGCAAGTACAGCATCTACTACGTCAGCAAGTCTGAATTCACTGAAAGTGGATTGGAAATGGATGATTTCGCAATTGAGGTGGCTGATGCCGTGAGGAAAGAGATAATGTATATTGTTGAACTTTCCAACCAGATGGGATACCCGGCGGAGTTCTCTAATTTCCTTTACGAGGATAGCGATTACGAGGTGTTCGATCCAATGGATGCCGGCGACTACATCGCGTTTGCGATCGGATTCACTGATGATGGTACCGCCACTGGTCACTATGCCTACAGTGATTTCACTGTTACCAGCGGTGGTGGCTCCGCAGAGGGCTATGACGCTTGGCTTGGAGACTGGACAGTCACGAGAGGATCGGCGACTGACACTTGGAAGATCTCCACGCTTGAGAAGGGGACCAGCTATACCATCACCGGCATCGAGGGACAGTCATTCCCTGTCACTGCCACTTATGACTCTGCCACAAAGGGTATTGAAGTCCGCGCTCAGGATGGACTCGGCACCGTATCGACCCAAAAGTATGGTGAATGCACCGTCGGTCTCTTCGGCGGATGGGGAGAATCCAGCTTCGCCAAAGGAACGTATGTGATCTTCACAGGAACCATTTCAGGCAGCACGGCCAAGCTTGCCGCAGGCCATGTGAGCTTCAGCGACGGATCAAGCCATGATCTTGAGAGAGTCCAGTTCGTCGCTGCCACAGCCGATGGCAAATATCTCACTATCAGTAAGGACAAGACACCTCTGCCTACGACTCTCACCAAGAAGGGTGGCAGTGGCGACAATCCTGGCGGTGGCGGCTCGGACGCCTACAAGAAATGGCTTGGGAACTGGAGCATAAACGCCGGGGCGTTCGACATCGCCCTCACTCAGAAGGTTGCTGACAAGACCATCAACATGAAGGGCTGGCAGATGGATCAGGATTTCTTCGAGCCTGCCGAGGTTACATTCGACTCAGAGTCAGGCAGCATCGTGCTATACGGCAACGATGATGAGCCTATCGCGGGCAATGTTGACATCGGAGCTTCTGAGGGTGCCTGCAATCTGTACTACGTAGGTAAGTTCATCCACACTGACGGTAAGGAATATTACATCACGTCCGGTGGTAATGGCCCTTACGATGTGGCGACCGGAACATTGCAGAGCGATGGTTCAGTCAAGTTCACCGGAAACTCATTCCAGCTTCAGGGTGGCGGAGACTTTACCTACAACCGTATGGAATTGATCGCTGTGCCTATCTCTGATCCTGACGGAGGTGTGTACACCTTCAAGAGCAAGCCTGACGAGTTCCCTCTTACCGGTGTCAAGTCCGGCACCACTTCTGTCAAGACTATGAGTCTGGACAAGACCAAAGGCACTTGGGTCAAGGTCGACAGGAACAACTTCAGGGCCATATCCGCTAATGGACCATTTGAGTTCTGCACCCCATATAAGGCTCTGCCTGAGGTTTCTCACTTGCTGGGAAAAAGAATTGTAGTAAAGTAAAACCATAAAAACAGTCATAATATGAAGGCAATTAAAACTTTGATGGCTGCCGCCATGACCGCGACATTGACTCTTGCTGGCGGTTGCGCTGACAACGATGATCTTTACGAAAAGTTTGATGATCTTGTTGTGAGAGTTGACGCCCTTGAAAAAACCGTCAACGAGATCAATAAGATAACTATACCTGGAATGCAGTCGATTGTGGCTGCAATCCAGGGTAATATCTACGTCACTTCTGTCACTCCTGGTGACAATGGTTACACAATCACTTTCTCTGACGGTACCACCGCTGTCATCACAGACGGTGTGGACGGAGAGAAGGGAGACAAGGGCGACACTCCTGTTGTGGGTGTTGTCGAGGCTGACGGAGAGTTCTACTGGGCAGTTGACGGCAAGCCGCTTCTTGACTCTGCCGGCAACAAGATCCCTGTCCATTCGGCTGTTCCTCAGCTCCGTATCCGTGATGGCAAGTGGCAGATCTCCTATGACAAAGGTGAGACATGGGCCGACGTGGATGTACTTGGCAATCCTGGTGGCTCCACTATTTCGATCGAGGATGGAGACACAACCGTGACTTTCTTCATCAACGGCGAGGCCTACACCATCCAGAAGGAGCTTCCTTTCTATTTGGTATTCGACGCTCGCAAGGATCTCGGTGTTCCTGTAGGTGGTGACGAATATACTTACCCATATTCCCTCAAAGGTGTTTCAGAAGGAGATGAGGTAGAGGTTGACATCCTCAACTGCACCTCTGGATGGGAGGCCAGGGTGATCTCTCTTCCTAAAGGAGAGGTGCCTGGCTACATCGGAGTGAAGCACAGTGAGAACGCAACAGGAAAAGTCTTTGTCTATGCCAGCAACGGCCGAGGAAAGACCGACATCAAATCTCTTGTCTTTGAGGACGGTGTGCTTACCGCCGAGGCTGACGTCAAGCCTGTCCCTGCGGCAGGTGGTGAGGTCAAAGTTTCCGTGACCACCAACATGGACTATGAATTGTATGTTGACAGAACCCAGAAGTGGATCAGCGTGGCTCCTCAGACAAAGGCAACCCATGTCGATGTCTATACCTTGGTTTGCGAGGCAAACACGACGGCTTCGTTCCGTTCCGCGGAGGTTGATGTCATCAACACTGTGACGGGTGAGACTCCTAATGTCTTCTATGTCATCCAGTACCCTGCCGAGACTGTGGCCACCGACATCGCTTCCCTTGCCAATGTGGCTGACAATACTCCGGTCACCCTTTACAAGGAGACCGTCCTTGCCACTTCTGATAACTCCGCTGTTGTTTCCGATGGAACAAGCTGCCTGTACGTGACAGGAGCCACCTCCGCGCTTCCTGTCGGCAAGGTGATCACTCTGAACGGTGTGAAGAAGACTGATAAGGAGACGGAGGTCGTTTCGGTTGAGGCCACTTCATACGAAGTGACGGCCGAGACATCCAGTGTGACCGCCCCGACATCTTCCTATCTCGGCTGGGTGACTGAATTCCCTGCGTACGTCATCACTTCCGGCAAACTTGAGAAGGAAGGTGACACATATTTCATCAAGGCTCCGATGGGACAGAAAGTGGTGTTTGAAGCTCCGCTTGCGTCGTTCGATCTCGCTTCCAAGGTAGGAGGATATGTGAATGTCTATGGCTATGTCACATCATCCGTTTATCCGGAGGGTGAGAAAGCTGAGACTTGCTCTATGATCCTTAACGCCGTTTCCGCGATCGAATTCAAGGAGAACAACGCATGGACGCTTTCATACAGCACTGATCCTGAAGACAAGAAGTACCCAGAGGTCATCACCAACACTGTGAGTGGCTCAACAGTGCCTTACACCCTAACCTTCTATTCTGAAGAGGATTATGCGAAACTTGGCGGATCACCTGTGAACGCCGCCTTGCGGCTCAGCGATGACGTGCTGTACTATTTCGATCTGTTTGGCGATGTCTACGACCGTGATGAAATCTATAATATGCTTGTCCACGCTGATGGCTCAACCGGTTCAGACAGCTTCGGAGAGAAGGACTTCGGCAAATATGTGGCTGTGGCCGCGGGAATCGCCGCTGACGGAACTCCTACCGGTGACTACAAGACTTTTGAATTCGAAAAGAAGGAACCTGTCTCTGTCGCTACGTATGCCGACTTCATCGGAAGATGGAAAATGGGTGACAACGTCTTGACCGTCTCTGAGAAAGTTAATGGCAGCACTTACAATGTTACCGGACTTCCAAACCAGGACGAGAACGGATTTGCGCCTGTTGAGGCTGAGTTCTCTGACGGAAAGTTCATCCTCAAGGAGCAGAAGCTTTCAGAGGCATGGAACAATCCGAAATATGGTGACTGTGACATTTATCTTTCCGGAAAGTTCAACTACAATTATAAGGTTTACGCCGCTTATGGATGGAACATCGAAGATCCGTCAGTCATTCTTACTGGTTACGTCCTTGAAAAAGGAGGCGGTATGACCGTTTACGCCGGTTCTTGTGAGAAAGGTAAATTCCTCTCATTCTGCCTGACTTGGCAGATACAGGCCGGAGAGAACGCAGGCAAGGGCAATTTCTGGCCAGAGGTGATAATTTCGGACATGACAAAGCTCAAGGAGGCCTCGTCTGCATACAAAGCTTGGCTCGGAAGCTACACCCTCAGCACAAAGTCTATAAAGACAGGTAATGACACAACCTACAATGTTGTCCTTAGGGAAGCCCTTCCTGACGAGACGATCGCTTTGGATGGCATAGGAATCGATGGCATTCCTCTCATTTATGATGCGGAAGGCGACAAGTGCTCACTGGTCTATGGTAACTTCTCTTCAAGTTCATCCTACAATTTCTATGTCTCTGGAATCACCAATGACGATTATGTCTGCACCGGTGATCCTGACACAGGAGAGATCGCCACTGTCACCAAGTCTGCGGACAAGACCATCAAGTTCGAGAACGTGGTGTATAAGCTGTCCGAAGAAAGGCCGGAGGTCTATGCCAAGTACTGGGGTGTTCTGGGGCTGTCCACATCAACTAAGAAATGGTACACTTTCTCAGATGCCGACTACATAGTAAATCCGGCGACGTTGACTCCGTCAGCCGCCTCCGAGTCGGTAAAGAGCCTCTCCGCTCCAAAGACCGGCAAGAGTGTTCGTTTTGACACCAAGTCGCTTCCGTCAAGTATGACCATTGCACGTGACACTAAGTTACGCGATGCTCAAGACAAGAAAGTGGACGCGAGAACCGCGAAATCCGGCCGCGCCAAGCTTCTTGAATTGAAATAATTTATATACCTTTGATTTTTCAAGGGATCCGGATTGTACGGTTCGGATCCCTTTTTTTCGAAAATATGAAAGTAAGTTCACTCTTATCTGCGGCTGCTCTGCTCGCGGCCTCGTCATTTTTGTTCTTTTCCTGTTCCAAATCGGAGCATGCATTGTCGTCTGACAGGGGGAATGCAAAGCCTTCCGGTCTTCAAGAGCAACGCCCCTATACTCAAGACGAGATTGATAAGGCAATTTATATTCCTGGATCAATGATCGTGAAATTGACGCCTGAAGCCGCGGATGCGATGGAGAAGGGGAGTGCTTTGCTATCTTCTGTCTCAGAGAGCCTTGGTGTCAAGCATGCCGAGCGTCTTTTCCCTGACGCCGGCGAATATGAACCGCTTCACAGAAAATGTGGCCTCCATCAGTACTACATCGTGGACTTCGATTCTGCTCTGCCTCTTGCCAAGGCTCAGGAGATTCTCGGATCACTTGACGGCGTAGAGGCTTCTGAAAAACGTAACATAATCTGCAGGTCCGCTTCCACCAACGATCCTGGCTACGCCTACCTTTGGGAATATTCAGGTCGCTACAGCATCAATGTCGAGGACGCCTGGAAGTACACAACCGGAGATCCTTCGGTCGTTGTCTGTGTCGTTGACGGAGGGATCGACCTCAAGCATGAGGATCTGGCTTGGAACTGTGGCAGTGTCAACTGGAATTTCGTGAGAAACAGCTCAAATATTATCCCTGAAGACCATGGATGTCATGTCGCCGGCACAATCGCAGGGGTCAGAAACAATGGAAAGGGACTTGCGGGAATAGCTGGAGGTGACTATGCGGCCGGGAAAAAGGGCGTGACTTTGATGAGCGCTCAGGTTTTCCAGGGGAACAGTACTGCCTCAAGTTTCCAAAATGCTATAGTTTGGGGTGCGGACAACGGAGCGGTCATCAGCCAGAACAGCTGGGGCAATGACTATGACTTCGATGGTAACGATGTGCTTTCCGCCTATGAGAAGGACTATGCCTTGCGGGACAGGATTTCCTCTTCAATGGCGGCTGCGATTGATTATTTTATCGCTTATGCCGGGTGTGACAAGGATGGCAACCAAAAGCCGGGCTCTCCAATGAAAGGAGGTCTGGTAGTCTTCGCGGCGGGAAATGATGGCATAGCAAACGGTGTTCCGGCGTCATACGCGCCGGTGATCGCGGTTGGCGCTTCCAAAATGACAGGCAGGCTGTCCTCATTCTCCAACTATGGTAGTTGGGTGGACATCTGCGCTCCTGGAGAGAGCATCTACAGTTGTGTGGCTTCAGGATCTTACGACCTTTACAATGGAACCTCGATGGCCTGTCCTCATGTCTCGGGAGCTTTGGCTTTGCTGCTCTCTCAATTCGGAGGAGAAGGGTTCACCAACGAGAATCTGAAGGAAGTCCTTCTTGAAGGTGCAAACGCGAGCCTGATAAACTACAATGGCAAGGCAATGGGCCCATACCTCGATGTTATGGGCTCGATGAGATACGGCCTTTCCAAGTACGGGAGAGAGAATAACAATCCCCCGGTCATAGAGACATCCTATACGGGTGATTTCAAATTCCGCCAGTGGGAGAGCGTGTCGATTCCGTTCACCGTGTCGGATCCTGATGGCGACAATGTCGAGGTCACTACAGATTTTGAGGGAAGGGCGAAACTGGTCCGCGGTTCCAAGGATCCTGATGTCTACAACTTTGAGATCCTGTGCGAGTTAGTCTCCGATTTCACACCTAAGAAGGCAAAGATCACAGCGACTGACGTTTATGGCGGCACGGCGGAATATGAATTTGCCTATCAGGTGATCGAGAACCATCCGCCGGTTGTCTCAGAGCCCATCAATGACGTTGTCCTTTCCGGCGACGGAAAGATGTCTGCCTATCTGGACGGTGTGTTCTCGGATCCTGACGACGAGCCTCTGGAATATTCCGCGAAGATTTCTCCTGACGGTGTCGCTGATGTCTCGATCAGTGGCGACGGCAAGCTTGTTGTCGCCAAAAAGCAAAATGGCTTGGCGGTGATCACCGTGACAGCCAAGGATCGCCTTGGCGCTAAGGTCTCAACCGATTTCAAGATTGTCGCACGTGATGAAAGTTATACTGTTGACTACTATCCGAACCCTGTCCGTGATTTCTTGAATGTCCGTCCAGGCAGCACCGCGGTTGTTGATGTCATGGTGAAGATAGCCTCCACATCCGGGTCTGTCATTCTTGAGAAGAAGGTTTCGTGCAATGTGTTCGATCCGGCCAGGATAGACATGAGCGCCTTTGCTCCTGGAGAGTACAAACTTGGGCTGACTGTGGGTGCGGATAAGTATGATTATGTTATTGTCAAGAGGTAGAATGAAAAGAGTATTGATCGTGGTCTTCGCCGCTCTTTTGCCGGCGTTCCACTTGCAAGCCCAGGATGAGGCGTTCGGTTGGATGTGTCAGAGGAATGACCCTGTTTCAGTGGCCATGGCCGGTGTCTCTCTTGCTCCGTCTTCAGACATTTCGTTTTCAGCGTTCCGGAATCCTGCGGTGATTCCATATTCGGAGAGTCGTTTTGCGGTGACAGCGGCATATTCACCCGCTGTTGGTGACATGACAACCGGTGGGTTGGATGTCGGCGTAGGCATGAAGACAGGAGAACGTCTGGGATTTTCTGTCGCCGGTAATTACAATTCATGCGGTGAGTATGAGGTCATAGACGACTCTGGCAACCGCAACGGTATGTTCAAGACATCTTCCATGATGTTTTCCGCAGGTTTGGGACTGAAGGTGATTGACGCGCTGAGTGTTGGCATCAATCTGAAATATGCCGGCGAGAGGCTTGCCTCTGACTCGAACCAAGGTGTGTTCGCGTCAGATGTGTATGCTTTGTACCGTTGGAGGATGCTTCGCTTCAGCGCCGGACTTGCCAATGTGGGCACTTCTGTCAAGGATGCCTCCGGATCGTCTTATCATATACCTTCGTCAGTGCGGCTGGCGGCTGGCTATGGCCAGACTTTCGAGGAAAAACATTCCCTTGAGGCCGGAATGGACGCTGATTGTTTTTTTGCCGGAAAGTTCGCTGTTTCCGGAGGAGTTCAGTACGGATTCAACGGCATGGTGTTCGCGCGTGTCGGCTATCGAGCGTCCGGTTCTGATGTGATCGCGTCCGGAGTGTCAGCCGGCCTTGGGTGCAAATTCCACGGAGTGAGGGTGGATTTCGCCTACCAGAGAGCTTCATCTTTGAATATTTTGGCGTTCTCTTTGGGCTACAGTTTTTAAGTAACCTTCAAAAAATAACCTGCATCATCTTAAGGAATCTTTTCGGTCTATATCTCTTTTCTCATCAGTCATGTGCCACCGGCACACTCCTTCTTCGAAAATAGATCTATCCTCGAAAATATTCTCTTAATCTGAGGCAACTTATTTTTTTCATGTTACTAAATTATGTATCCGTGCCTGATTTTGTTTGCGATTTCGCAAATATTCCGTATATTTGCAATCCACTTCAAGCGCGGGTGG
Source organism: uncultured Alistipes sp. (assembly GCA_900544195.1). GTDB lineage: Bacteria > Bacteroidota > Bacteroidia > Bacteroidales > UBA932 > Cryptobacteroides. Next base: position 26,780 of record UQUJ01000011.1, read on the forward strand.
CGAAATGGTAGACGCGCTAGTTTCAGGAGCTAGTGTCAATTGCGACGTGTGAGTTCGACTCTCATCCCGCGCACAAGGAACGAGGACGGCCGGTAGGTCGCCCTCGTTTTCTTTTTCAGGTGTGCGCTGAAAAGCTGCTTTCCGGTAAGCCGTAAAATGATTATGTAAGCGTAAAAAAACAGCTTCTAAATTTTGTGTCGGATTTATGAGGATAGATTTCTTTTGGAAGAAGGAGTATGCCGGTGGCACATGACTGATGAGAAAAGAAATATAGGCCATAAAGATGTACAAAATGTTCAAGTTATTTTTTAATGATTACTATATTAGCGGAAAATTTCGGAAGAGATGAAGATTGTGTTTTTGGATGCCGGGACGATGGGAACGTCATCTTTGGCGCCTATAGAAAGGCTGGGGGAGTTGACGGCTTGGCCGAATTCGACTCCGGATGAGACCATGCGGAGAGTGGTCGATTGTGATGTTTTGATTGTTAATAAGATAAAGGTGAACGACCGGCTGTTGGAAGCCGCTCCGAAACTTCGACTTGTCTGCGAGGCAGGCACGGGCATCAACAACATTGATGTCGAGGCTTGTTCGAGGCATGGTGTGATGGTCAGAAATGTGGCCGGCTATTCCACTGACTCCGTTGTTCAGGAAACATTCATGCATATTCTTAACCTTCTGGGCAACGGAGCCTATTTTGACAATGTCGTTAAGTCGGGCGCCTATTCCCGCAGCGGGTTGTTCACTGATTATTCAAGGCCGTTCATAGAGATGGCCGGCAAAACGTTGGGCATCATTGGTTTGGGAGCTATCGGCGCCAAGGTGGCGAAGATTGGCGTCGCTTTCGGCATGAAAGTAATCTATTATTCAACTTCCGGCACGAGCCATAACACTGAATATCCTTCCGTTCCGCTTGAGCGTCTGATGCGGGAGTCGGATGTGGTCTCTGTCCATGCTCCGTACAATGAACGCACTGCCGGACTTGTCGGTGAAAAGGAACTTCGGATGATGAAGCCGAAATCCATCATTGTGAATATGGGCCGCGGCGGCATCGTCGTGGAGGAAGCCCTTGCAAAAGTCATAGACGAAGGAGTTATAGGAGGAGCCGGCCTGGATGTCTATTCCACAGAGCCGATCCCTGCCGACCATCCTCTCCTCCGCACCAGACGTCCGGAACGCCTCAGTCTGACCCCGCATGTCGCCTGGGCCAGCATCGAGGCCCGTGAGCGTCTCATCCAGTCCATCGCAGATAATATCGCTAAAGGTTTTTGAGCCTTTCCGGCCGCTGAGCCTGTCGAAGCGTACCGAGTATAAAATAAAGGCACGCCAATAACAATAGGTGGTGGCAACCATTTACCCGGACAGGGCGCGAAGCGCAGGTGCCGCGTGTGACTGCCGCATCGCGGCGTCCAAACGAATATTGTCTTACTCAAGTTTCGCAAATGCGAAACACCACTCTTCTTCACTGCCTGCAGTGAAAGCAAGTCCCTCCCCCGAGGGGAGGGATTTAGGGAGGGGGTAACGTGAAATGATGTGGGTGGGCGATCACCTTCGAACGTGAGATAATGTATTTGACAGCAGGTGATTGCCTACTTGCGAAAGTTGAGTAATGAATATGTCCCGGGAGGAATATGAGGCTTTAGTTGGTTCCGGATGTGACGGAAGATTCGAATCCGATTTTGGTGTTGTACAAGCTGAAATTAGTTACCGTATGGTGTTCTAACCATTTAATAAGTAGTTTGTTAAGAACGCTGTATTATCTGCTTTAGGCTTTGCCTTGCAGCTATCTTGCGGCTTGGTGAACGTTGCGTATGAGTACTGGTGGTTGGATGCAAAGATGTAAAAAAACCGGTATTTGTGGAAATATTTTTCCGATATTTGTGGGAATAGCGCTTGGGGCGATTGAAAGCCGTAAAGAAGATGCCTCAAATAAACTTGTAATTTGATAATAACAAATGAGATCAATTTATGCTATTATATTGGCCATATTACTATTGGCCACTGGTTGTAGTGATTCATACTGCCCTTCGTTGGATAAGGTTGTCATAGTGGAGGAAAGTGATTTCTATGAGATTTCTCTTTCCGGACTCAAGCCAAGGGAAATAGATCTTGACTTGATGGGGATTATCGGAGCCCGTTATTGCGACTCTTTGTTGGTTGTCACGACTTTGGGGACGGACCGGTTGCTTCACTTGTACGATCGCCATTGTCTGGAGCGCAAAGGAGACTTTTTCACCAAGGGACGAGGACCGAAAGAATTGTTATTTCCATTATTCGGAAGTTCTCTGAGCCTGGATAACGAATCTGGCTCATATATGATGCGTTTTGTGGATCGGTATTCTGACCGTCTTGTAGAGGTGAATCTTTCAGAGTCCATTATGAATAAAGATCTTGTTTTAAAAGAACGTGAGTTTAAAAGCGGGGAGGAACTCTTCACGGCGCTGCCTTTGGACGGATCCCGTTGCTTTATGAAGCGAATGGTTCAGAATGGCACTTGTTTGGAACGTTATGTCCGGAATGTCGAAGGAACAGAAAGTATGAGCCAGCCAATGCTCAAGTTAAACTCCTGTCAGATAAGCAATAATGATGGCTATAATATTAATTTGTTTTCAGGAGTAGTTGGTTATAACAGCTCTCGTCATCTTATTGTTGAGGCGATGTGTCTGTTGAATCTTGTTCAGGTATATCCTGTTGAGGGCGATGGCGGTTGCACATTGTGCTATGGAAAGACTATGCCTGACATCCGTGTCCTTGAAAAGCAGTCGCCTCAATTATGCACTTATCATACTGGTTTGTCATTGAATGATAGTTACTTCTCTGTTATGTACACCGATGAACGTGCGAGTGGGACGACAAAGGAAATCCACGGCTATGCCTGGGATGGCAGTCCATTGTTCCGAATACCATTGCCTTCGAATATTACCAAATATGACATCGACAGTAAGACCGGATCCTTATTGACGGTTGATGAGGAAGACCATATTCGGGAGTACAGTATTGAATATCTAAAGTCGTAAGGAGAGACCTGAGAGGATCTCATTTGATGTGGGTGAGGACTTGCGGTCGATCATAGGAGCGGCCTGCAATGGTGGTGATTCTTTGCTGGATTTCCCTTAAGGGCGTGAATGCTCTCAAGAGAAAAATGATTATTTTTGTACGGTAATCGCTCATTAGGGAGCGTATAAATAGCACTAATATGAAAAAGTATTGTTTGATTTCATTTGTTTCCATCCTTTTTATTGGTGGATTATTTGTGACAAGTAAACTTATCGTTAATGATCCTTATGTTTTGTTTAATGCGAATGTAGAGGCTTTGTCGAACGAGGAGAGTTCGTCAGGCATTCTTACTTGTCATAATGATTATTTTTATAAGGAAGGCTATTCTGTCCGAGATTGTGGAAATTGCAGTATGCAATACGATCATAAGGCATCTTTTTGGGCATTACCTGACATATGTAAGAAATGAAATATTGGTACAAATCTATTGCTATTATAGGAGTAATATTAACTTCTTGTGAGAATAAATCTACCACGACAGTTTCTTTTCCTCAAAGAATTGTCGTAGAGAATTTTCCTAAAAATGAATCTCTTTCAGAATGTAGAAGTTTTTCAGTAGAAGCTGTAGGCGTGATAGATATCGCAGTCAAAAATAGATTGTTGCTGTTGGCTTCATCTTCGGATAGGGATAAGTATATATCAGCTTATAGTTTGGATGATGGTGCCTTTATCGGTAACGCCTTAAAAAAGGGAAGGGCGAACGGTGAGTTAAGAGGTGCTAAAAGTTTTGGAGCTCTTGGTCTCAGGACCTTTGGTGATAAACTTTATTCTTATACTTTTGATGGACAGAATAATCTGATTCGCATTGATTTATCGGAGTCTTTCAAACAGGAGCATACGGTGTTTGACCTGATTATTGAAAGAGCCCCGCTAGAGATTCCGCGTGCTTATTATTGCAACGATTCCCTGTTTTTGATAACTTCTGCTGCGGATGATTTCAAAAGCAGAATCAGATCTTTATTAAATGTGAATGGGGTTAATGACGTACCTGAGCACCTCAAGTTTCTGAATAAGGTTAGCGTAAAGAATCCAGATGATATTAATGTTCTGTCAACATTAGTGGCATTTGATTCAGAGCGTCAACTTGTGGTGGAGGCAGGACTTCAGCAGAATTCAATACAGTTGTATTCATTGTATGACGATTTCGCTCGGACAATCATTATTGGAAAGCATTTGATGTCTATTGAACAGTTGGCAGCGGAGAGAGATGATCTGATAAGAGATCAATATGTACATATAAATGCTTATGATAGTTATTTTGCTGCCTTGTATTATGATGCCACTGAAGAAGAACAGTATAAAGAAGAAAAACTGCCCCGACTTCAGTTTTTCTCTTGGAACGGAGATCCAATCTGTGAACTGTTGGTGCCTTTCCCTGCTTCATCGTTTGACATTGATCATTCAAAAGGAAAGATGTATTTTTTGGACCGTATATCCGAGTCTATCAACGAATGTCCCTTGCCAGATTACTTAATTTGGGAATAACAAATCGAAAGAAATTTAGGTAAACCTAGATAGGCAAAAAATGACAAGATGGATTATTACATTAGTTGCGCTAAGTGTGACTCTGTGTGGGTGTTCTTCAAGGAATATCTCCTTGGCGGTTTTCGAGAATGTGAAGTCTGTAAGGGAATTTCCCTGTTCTTCTACGCTTGAGAACGGTGAGGATTTGAACTTTGTCCCAGCAGGAGCCCTTGATATTGCTATAATTGGAGATACTATAATATTCTCGGTACCCTCTGAAAAATTTATATATGCTTATGACATAGCAGATGGAACTTGTCTAGGCTCATTTCTTCGTAAGGGAAACGGTCCTTATGAGTTTCTCAATCCGCCTTTTATGCAAGATTTGGTGATTTCTGATGGTATTGTCGGCATTTATGATCCTGAAGGACATTTCTATGATTTTGACCTTGAACAGTCAATTAATCAAAGTGTGCCGAAGGTCATAAAAGACATTGAAAAGTTACCTAGGGAATTGAAAAGTTGTTTCAGGATAGATGATTCCTCTTATTATTGTCGAAGACTTCGCTCAGATGAGAAAGGGCAACAGCGCTTTCTTTGGTCAAGAGGAAATGAGACCTATAATGGTTCTATCGAGGCATTGAATGAGATTCTTCTTGAAGGTAAAGGCGATGGATATCGGCATAATTTATTGTCATCCATTGCCGCTTATGATAAAAAGAAAGATATTGTTGTTGAGGCATCTATGTATCAGGATGTCATCAATATTTACTCTTTGCGTAAGGCATTCGAGTTATCTATAGTAACTGGAGATAATATTAATACTATTGAAGAGTTATCAACGTTACCGTATGGCGATTTCAAGGATGCGTATATGGATCTTCGCCTATACGATGACTGTTTTGCCTGCCTGAGAGCAGGGAATTGTTTGCAATTCTTTGATTGGTTTGGAGCTCCATTGATGCAAGTGCTGCTTCCTAAACCTGCTACGGCATTTGATATTGACTGGGACAACAGATTCTTATACACATACAATATTGAAACTGAGAGGTTATTAAGATACAATATTGGAAATGAGATAGAGTAATATGTAATACGATTATGCTAACATTTTCTTAGTTATGAAAGGAATATTTTTTAGTATATGGAGGATGCCATCGGCAGCTTCCATATTGACGTTAGTGTTGCTGTTGGGTTCGTGCGACGACGGTGATAACGTTTATGATTCAATGCGTAGGATTGTAAGTGATGGTGCTCCTGCTTACAACAGTGTGCGGCTGGAACAGCTTCAGTTGGATTCCGTCCGTTATTCAGGTGAGTCTTTCTCGTGGGCGCAGGAGGGTCAAGGAATATGCTGCCTGGACATATTCTATGGCTGGCTTTATAGGTTCGATGCTGAGGGGCGTCTGATAAAGAGGGCTCTCGGCAACGGCAGGGCTTCTAATGAGTCTATTATCAAGCATTATATGATTGGCACCATGTCCAATGATGGAGAACTTGCGATTGCGGGATCAAGTCTGGATTTCGAGTACTTCTCAAAAGATTTGACCGCTGTCAACAGGTTCCTTATCGTGAAAGACCAACAGAAGGAATATGCCCCGTCAGAATTCCTTGCCTACACAACTCCAGGGGACTGTATTGCCAGGTTCTATAAAGGTAAACTCTATGAAGGTCTAGTATCAGATATTCCGGATTTTATATTTGGTCCTGATTACGAGAAGAAGGTTTGCCACATAGGCGTTGTGGATATGACAGAGGGGAAAGCGTTAAAGTCAGAGATTCAAGGGCTGCCATCTATGTTCAGTGAAGACAAGGCAAAGTATAGAGGGATGGATTTTGTGATGTTTGACATTGACAACCAAGATAATATGTACATTGGCTTCGCCGCTGACTCCTTGGTTTATGTATTTGACCACAACCGCAAGCCGAAGTTTGCGTTCGGACGCTCAGGAGTTAATATGGACACAGACTATGAACGGTTCGGTTCTTTGGACGAGATGAATGCCTATAGGACAAACATAACGAAAAAAGGATACTATTACTGGATTGAATATATTGACGAGACCGGAGTATGTTTCAGATCTTATAAGAAAGGAGCGGATTCAGAATACGATGGACTTCAGGTGTATAAGGATGGAAAACTGATGTCTGATAGTGAGATTCCGAAAGGGTTCAAGGTCGTCGGTTACATCGCTCCATACTATTATTCTCAAATCATTGGTGGCGAAGAGGATGGCTCTCTGATGGTATATCGGTTCAAGTTGGATTGATTCAGGCGGTAAATTAGTGTTGTGGTTTTTCTGGCTACAGTTCTCTTCTCATTGGCCTTGTTCGTCTGTCGGCGAGAGGTGGCTGAACGCATAGTCGTCTCTGCGCTGTCGCTATGGCTTGCCTACGAGTCGGTGCTTGGGATTATGCAGTTGCTTGGAATCATTGTCTCTCATAACAGTATGTGCCCTATGACCGGAGACTTCGCTAACTTTGGTCCTTATGGCGGGTTCCTCGCGGTCTGCATAGCCGTGGTTTTTGCTGCCGCGTGGAAATGGCGTGACTCCGGAAACCTGTATGACAGAATACTATTCTGGTTATCATCTGTTTCCGGATGTCTGGGCATTGTCGTCCTGCCCGCATCAATGAGCAGGACCGGTTTTGTCGCGCTGGTCGTGTCAGCGGTTGCTTTCGCCTTGACCAATACGGAATCAAAGTCATATTTAAAATCACATAAATGGTTGATCCTGTCTGTTATAGCTGTGACCTTTGGGCTCGTTGCGTGGGGCACATTCGCGATGGCTTCATATCCTTTGGCTGTGTGGCAGTTACGATTGCTTTTGGCTGTCTTCTTAGGAGCGGCGATAGGAGTAAGTGTGAAAGTCGGAAAAAAGGGAAGGCTGATTTTGGTCCCGGCACTCGTCCGCCTGTCAGTTGGATCAATATTGGTATGGCTGCCGGAAAACAAACACAGAAAAGAGGCTGAGAGCAAATGGCTTGAGGAGCGTAGGTTCGCGGACTTTGAGATTTTCGATGGTATGGCGGACAGGTTGGCGGAACTATACCCGCGGCTCCGAATGAAGTTCCGTTATCTTTATGATGAAGCCGAACGTAATTATATTCATTCGCACAATATGGTGCCGTCACGGTTGTATCCTTACATTTTGCTGATGGAAATGGAAGAAAAGAGGGGAGACACGAAGCAGGCATTGTCTTATGCGCGGAAGGCTTTGTCCCTTCCGGTGAATGATAGGAATATGTCGATGCGTGATCTTCATAATAGGGCGAAAAAATTCTATGATGAACATTCGGAAGATTATTAGGCTGTCGCTTATTATCCTGACATCCACGCTGTCGCTTGTCCTTCTCCATTTGGTTGGCAGGGCTCTGATAGGAGACTCTTTTATAGTGAGAGGGGAGTCTATGGAGCCGGTGCTTCATAGCGGCGAACGGGTGTGGGTGAACAAACTCAAGATGGGGGCGAGGATCTATACCGACTATGATTTCACGAAACCGACATTATCGTCGTTTCGTTTGCCAGGTTTTTCGAAAGCCAAAGCGGGGGATCTGGTGGTTGCGAACTATCCTTATGCGAGGTCCAGGACACGATTACATTCCGGATAAATTATGTGTATCTGAAGCGTTGCTATGCCGTGCCGGGAGATACGGTGAGAATAAAGAATGGCTATTACGTTAATCCCCGGACAGGTGGACACATAGGTGATCCGAAATACCAGCGGATCTTGTCTGAAACTCCGGATTCGGTTTTGTTGGATGCGGGCGTTGTCTTAAAGGCTATGCAGGTGAACAAGAGGCTTGGGTGGACGATACGTGATTTCGGACCGCTGCCCGTCCCGAGAAAAGGAGACACCATTGGGATCAATGCTGACAATTACAGGACCTGGCGCAGACCTATATTGTATGAGACTGGTAAGCGCCTGAGCGAGAATGGCGGACAAGTCTTCCTTGGGCAGGTACCATTGAATGAATATACCTTCAAACACAATTGGTATTTCCTCGGCGGCGACAACGTTCTGGACTCCCGCGACAGCCGTTATTTCGGCCTTGTGCCCGAGGAGTACATCGTCGGGATTGTGATCCGATGAACGAAATGTGCGATCATAAAGGCAGATAACGGAAAATATTCAGTAAATTAGCAAGCACTAAAAAATGTTAGGCTACGATGAACCTTAACCATAGAATAACCACGGCCGCGGTTTGCAGCTGTAAAACCAATAATTATATGCTTATGAGAAAAAAAGTATTTTATTGCTAAGTGCAGTTTGCCTTGTCTCTGCCTTATTTACCTTTAATGCCTATGCGGGAATAGAAGACGCGGGGGATATTACTCTACCAGAAGGAGATCTCGATGTTGTGAATCGCTGCCGGTGCGAACACGAAGGGTGCTATGGCGGAAATGCTGTCTCTTTAAGAGCCGCTTGTGCAAAGTCGAATGATCTTTTGAATTGTGCTGACTTTGCGGGAAATTGTCCGTGATATTGTTTTATAAGCATTTGTGGAATTAATTGATTTATAGAATGAGACGTTTTATTCTTTTAATTACCCTATTCTTCATGGGTTATGGAGTATCTGCTTCGAGTTTTGACAATGCGCAGGACACGTTGCATGCTTCTGTGGTCAGAGGGGAACGTAGCGCACGCTCCATCGTCAAGGATGCGGCGCGTGATTTCTCTAAGAACTATGCTGATTATTACGCCTCATTCTTGATCATACGGACCATTAAGTGCGACGGGAAATACAGAGAGGTGCAAGGCGCTGTGGGCGTGTTCGCCTCTCTGGATTTCAACCAGAAAACAAACACAAAACTCTACTGGGATGACCGAAACGCAATGGGAAGACTGTACGTCTGCGACATTTTTGTCAGCGAGAGCCTTTTCGCTGACAAGAATGAGGTCAATCCGGTCTTGAGTGTTAACTCGAAAGGCCAGACTAATGGGGTGGACGCACTTAAGGTTAATTATGTCAACTACTTCGATGTGTCTGCCCTGGACCGGAAAAGAGCCGTTGAGATATTCTCGCCCCTGAACCCCAAGATGGTAGGCAGCTACAGCTACAAGAGTTACGGCACCGCCAAGGTAGGCGGCAGGGATGTCCGTGTCATCAATTTCAGTTCGAATGCCAAAGGACTTTCCATCAAGGAGAGGATCCTGTGTTCAGGACAGTTGTTCATTGACTATGACGGGCGGGTTCAAAAGATTGTGGTGAAAGATATGGATGACAGGTTCACAAGATATGTCCGGAACTTTTCACCGATGTCCCTTGCCACCCCGTACACCTACACGATAACCTACGGTGAGAAGAACGGAAAAATCTACTCCGAGAGCATAAGACAGGAATTGTCATGGAGAGCACCGGAGGGCGGTGCCGAAGACCTTTACTGCGCTGAGACAAACCCTTTCCGCAACCCGTTCAAGAATCGTGTCGAGACGGATTTCATGATGAAGTTCTCGGAACCTCGGATGCTCGAGTCCGGAGAGGAGCATGGCGAGGCTACTCCGGCGTACAGTATCTTGTGCTACAATGATTCACGTGATTTCAACTTTTGGAAGCGGATACTCTCAAAGGAGATTGATTTGGTTCGATTCATGAAGGACACGGGAACAACGTGGGACATCCTTTGCGGACAGACGCAGACGCGGCAGGAGAGAGACCTTGTTGTCCGCTGTGGGAACGATGATGCCAAGGTGTTAAAGGAGAAGAAGAAGTTGGACGCGAAAGCTTCCAGGGCGAGGAAAACTTATCAGTTATTATTCAAAAAAGACTATACAGATGGTTTCAAATAGTCATAGATGCCTTATTCTTGGCAATAAAGTTTTAATAGTCATTGTATTGTCAACGCTGCTCGGCCTCTTGTCCGCATGCACCGGAAGTGACAGTCCGTACGATAGCGTCGAACACTTCGGAAAAGAGAACATAGTTCGCACATCCTTGGTGTTTGATACCTTGAGGCTGGATGCCCAATATACATCCCTTTCCGGACAGTGGCACATGAAGGACAGCCTCTTGTGTTTCGTCGATGAATATGCCGTCGGGATCAAGGAGTATGACCTCAGTGGTCACTTCATGGGGGAGCATATCCGCCAAGGGAAAGGTCCTGAAGAAGTCCTGGCCGCCTCTTTTATCTCGACGTTCGACAAGTCCACGGGAGATTTCATCATGCAGGACTCGAACTGTTTCATCCATAGGTTCTCGAAAGACTATAAAAAACTGTTCTCATTGAACCAGGCTTGGTTCACCGCGCTGAGTCCGAACGATGGAGATGTTGGAAACAAAGGTTGGTCTGACCTTTACAATCATCCCGATCCGGAGATCCCGGAAATGTACGAGTACAATTTTGAGTGCAATAGAATGCAGGCGATCGACTCCGCTGTGATAATCCCGACCATCACCGAGCACGTAAGTTACAACGGTTACGAGAAGCGGCAAAGCAAAGGATTCTGGACAGACTCCTACATATTCATCCGTTTCCGTCCTGAGGTGGTTGAGTCTAGTAAGGTGATATTCGGCCATTATCCGCCTGTCTATCACAAGAGAAACATCCCGGTGTTCTCAAAATATGACTTCTATGCTGAGAAGGATGGCCTTGCCGTCACTTTCGCCGCCGATCCGAGAATATTCCTGATGGACTATGACGGCAATGTCACCGGCTCGTTCGGCTTTTCTGAGAAGGGTGTCTCTGGAAAGTACCCTGAAACCACATCTTTCGAGGAGTACGAATCCAAGTGCAAGAAAATGAGGAAAGAGTACGGCTATTATGACCGGCTTGTCAAATGCGGTGACTACATTTTCCGGACCTGTCGCCTGGACAAGGCCGCCGGGACAATTCTCCAGATTTATGATGGAAACTATAATCTTGTCGGACGGGTTCCAGTCAGTGACGGTTTTGAAGTGATTGGTGAATATGATGGCACCTATTACGCTTACGACAGCCTTGATCTGGACTCGGAGCAGTTCATTTTACTGAGTTTCAAGTAGTGCCTATATAATTGATAGTTTTCGTGAAATATCTATAAATGTTATGGCAGGCATCATCAAAATTTCTGACATAGCTGGATACAGATCAAATCAAGTGTACATCAGAAACTCCAAGCACACGCCTCTTAGTCCCGAGGCCGTCAGGGATGCGATGCCTGTACTTTTTGATCTGCTTAAAAATGAGCCAGACGCTTGGCCCCGTGCCGTTCTGGGACACTTCATTTTCACGTTCATACACCCATATATGGACGGAAACGGACGAATGGGGCATTTCCTTATGAATGCTATGCTCGCCTCCGGTGGCTACCGCTGGACAATCATCTCCAAAGACATCATAGACGACTATATGGCAGCCATTGAGAAAGCCAGTGTCGATGGAGATATTCGTGAGTTGGCCACTCTCTTATCCGGCATCGTCCGGAACAACAAATGATAGACCCTGGTCAAGTGAGTCTGGTTCATCATCTTCTGTTGTAGTGTTTCAGGTCCATTATGAATCAAAAACTTGTTATAGAAGAACGTAAGCTTAAAAGTGGGGATGAGCTCTTCACGGTGTTGCCTCGGTGGAATACATCGTCGGAGTCGTTATTCAAAATGTGTGACTTAATCTTTGAGTGGTGGAAGAAAACAAGATTCTCGGATAATTCGATGCCTTGTCTGAATAATTGTTATCTTTATGGTGTAAACGGCCCCTTAATGGGCTGTTATCTGTGACATGAGATCATTAGAGATAGTCATTAGAACAATTGCGGTGGTCGCCATCATAGTATTTGTCTCTTCCTGTGCGAGCAAAGAGGCCAAGCGGATTATGGACACGGCGGATGCCGTTATGTGGACGAGACCTGACAGTGCGCTGGCTGTATTGGAATCGATTGACACGTTGAGCCTTAAGACCAGGGCGCAGCGTGCGAGGTACTCGCTGCTTTACACGATGGCGTTGGCCAGAAATCATAGAGATATCCCTGATCTGCGTATCATCAAACCTGCTGCGAGCTATTATGAGCGCCACGGTTCCAATGATGACAGGATGAAGATGTATTTCTATCTTGGGACGGCGCAGTATGACACAGGAGATCCTGAAGCTGCGATAACGAGTTATATCCGTGCAAAGGAGTATTCATCTCGTTCGGATAATCTTGTGTTCAGAGGAATCATCAGTTCCTCGATTTCTGATGTCTATTTGTGGAACAATAATAATTCTGAGAGCATTTTATATTGTAAGGAGGCCTGCGATTATTTTGTCCAGGCCAAGGACTCTTTCAGGCTGTGGAATACTACAGGATTGTTGGCAAATCGCTATTCGAACATTCGGGACTGGGCAAAGGCTGACAGTCTTTATTCTATTTTCTTCTCACAACCAATCCGTGACACCTCCATTTATGCGAGGCAATTATTGAACCTTGCGTGGAACAACATCTTCAAACCTGGTTCTGACCCTCACGAATCCATTGACTTGTTCAGGAAGGCTACAGGAGAATTTGGTGGAACGCCTTCCCTCAACGACTATTGCGTCTATGCCTATGCTTCTGAAATCAAAGGAGACCACGATGCCGCAAATGATATAATCCGGCAGTTGGAGAATGTGGACAGCAGCTCGACCATTTTAAAGATCTGGAAGTATAGGATATCAAAGCATCGCGCAGACTACAAAACTGCTTTGACATATCTTGAACAGTCTCTAAATGATCAAAATTCAGAGGTCTTGGAAACGGTTGGCCAATCAGTGGCGTTGGCGCAGTCGGATTATTATGAGAACAAGTCCTTATTGCTGGATAAGGACAGAAGGCTCCAGCGTCAGGTGAAATGGATGATCTTCCTTATTGCCGTGATGATGGTGGCGTCTGGCTTGGGCATTTATTCAAAACGCAAGAAAATATGGCAGCGTCAGGTGGAGGAGATGTCATTCATTAATGACGAAGTGAGTCAAAGACTTAACGAGGCTCTACTAAGTGAGAAGGAGCATTTGCGCTCCATAGATTCGCTGGCCTCAGCTAATGAATTGGCTGAAAAGAATATACAGACCTTGTCGGAGAAACTTTCGAGCGCAGCCGAAAAGGAACAGGTGTTGATGGGATTGAGAGCGAAATATGTCCAGGCGAACAAACGGCGGTACGCCCAATTGAATGTCTTGTGTCGACAGTATCTGGAATCTCCCAATGCTTCCAGAAACGGAAAGGATAAGATTTATGCTGAAGTCAAAAAGATCCTTGCGATATTGGATGAGCCGAACCAAAAGGAGCTTGAGTCTATGCTTGATGACAATCTCGATGGCATAATGACAAAGCTAAGGGCGGCGATACCGGATGCCACCGAGAAGGATTTCCGTTTCATCTCCTTCCTGATCCTTGGCTTTGACACCAAAACCATAGCCAGAATGATGGACTACAATGTGAACACGGTTTACACAAAGCGTTACATCATTAAAGAAAAAATTTCAAAGCTGGACGGCGAAAACAAGGCTCTTTTCTCAGAATTTATATCGTGATTGATATAATTGCCTGATTGTTCGTGTCTTATTAATTTTGATGTGTTGTCTGCTTTTAATTAAGATATTGATATTTAGAAACTTAATCTGTGTAAAATGAGAAAGTAAATTTCAATTTATTTGTAACAGATTAAAAATTAGTGCGTTATATTTTGAGAGAGTGAAACTATTTTTCATTGTATAACCGATCTTTCTCCCGAACTTTGCAGTCGGAAATAAAACATTTTTTATATAATAGTCTTTATATGAGGTTGAACGTATTAAAGGTACTATCTGCGATTCTCTTTTTGACCGTTTTGCTACCATCCTGTAGGGAAGGCGGACAAAAGGCTGTGACTCCTGCTGAAATTGTAGTTAAAGTCGATGTCTCGGAATCAGATAAATATTTCGATGCCTATCAAATTGCTGATCTCGAGAAAGTCATTCCCCTTGAGACTGTCGGCGACGCACTCGTTGGCGAGATTGACAAACTTGAGATGGACGACAACCACATAGTGATTCTGGACAAACGGATGCGCGCTGTCTGGTTGTTTGGGACTGATGGCAAGTTTATCCGCAGGATCGGGTGTCTGGGCAATGGACCAAAAGAATATGTCTCGCTTGATGATATGTGCTTTGACAAAGAAAACGGAACGGTCTGGATTTGGGATAGGGTCAAGCAGGTGATGCTTGAATATGACCTGACCGGCGAGCTCTTGAAAGAGGTTGCGACAGGTTTCAGCTCGAACGTCTTCGCAAGGACAAGGAATGGCTTCTGGCTTTATTACTCCTACCTTAAGAATCCGGACAATAACAGCCTTATTCTTGTCAATGAAGAAATGGATCACCTTGTGAAAGGCTTTTTCCCGACAAAGGAGCCTTTCCCGGTGTCTTTGACTTCAGGCTTCACCTCTTGGGCCGGGAAGGAATATTTCTACTTCCCTCTATCTAACGTCCTGTATTCATTGGAGGGAACGGAGGTGCGTCCTTACATTGAATTTGATTTCGGAGAGCGGACATTGCCATATTCAAAAATAATGAATATGTCCCGCGAGGAATATGAGACTTTAGTTGGTTCAGGCACTTATTTGGGAGGTTTGAATAATATCCGGCTGTCTGACAAGTATTGCTTTTTCCGGTTTTCGTCGACCGTCCAGGATAAATATGTCACCGCCTATTATGGTGTTTTAGACCTTAAGACATCAGCGGTTGAGGTATTCTCTTACTTGAATGTTTCGGATTTGCTTGTGGATTTTTCGTCTCTCTTGTGTGTGACAGCCAACGAAGAATTGGTATATCCTATTTATCCAAGTAAGCACAACCCGATTTATTACGACGAATTGCGGACATTGGTTCCGGATGTGTCGGAAGAGTCGAATCCGATTTTGGCGTTGTACAAGCTGAAATAAATTGCAGCATAAGTATCGTGAACCGTTTGATGGGAGCCAGAATCTACAGAAACTATGACTTCTCAAGTACCAAATTGTCTTCTTTCAGGATGCCGGGACTTAGGAAATTGTCCGTAGGCGATATCGTGATATTCAATTATCCGTTCGTCGGCAGTAAAGACACGATTGGTTTTAAGATCAATTATGTCTATGCCAAGCGGTGTCTGGGAGCACCAGGTGATTCGGTAAGGATAGAGGACGGCTTTTACCGTGATGCGGAGTGGAGGATTGTCGGTGAGAGTGAGTACCAGTACAGGCTTCATAATCTTTCGGACAGTTCACTTATGAAGATTAAAGG
The DNA here is from genome assembly GCA_900544195.1 of uncultured Alistipes sp. Lineage (GTDB taxonomy): Bacteria > Bacteroidota > Bacteroidia > Bacteroidales > UBA932 > Cryptobacteroides. The sequence goes on from UQUJ01000011.1 coordinate 42,495, forward strand.
GTGTTATTATGCGATGAATGGATGGAATATAAAGAATTTCGGTCCCGCATACGTTCCTGGGAAAGGCGATAAGGTTACGGTCAGGAGATCTGATTTTCTTTGGTACCGGAAGTTGATCAAATATGAAACCGGATTTATGCCGGCAATTGACAGTCTGGGACGAATTTATCTTGATGGCAAAATTCTGAGAGAATATGAATTCAAAGGTAACTGGTATTTCCTCGGCGGCGACAACGTTCTGGACTCCCGCGACAGCCGCTACTTCGGCCTTGTGCCCGAGGAGTACATTGTCGGAATCGTGATCCGGTGATCGAAATCTATAATCATAAAGGCGGATAACGGAAAATATTCAGTAAATTAGCAAGCACTAAAAAATGTTAGGCTACAATGAACCTTAACCATAGAATAACCACGGCTGCGGTCGGCATATTCATTCTCCTTCTTGGGGCAACGCCTCTCGGGGCGCAGCGGCGGATGTCGCTTCCGGAGGCGATCGGGACGGCGCGGAGCCAGTCGGTGGCGGCGCTGGAGGCGAAGCACGCCTTTGTTTCGACCTATTGGGCGTACCGATCCTATCAGGCGAGCCGACTGCCTTCGCTTGTGTTGTACGGCAACCTGATGAACTTCGACCGGTCGCTCACCTTGCTGCAAAGCTACGAGGATGGCTCCTTCCGCTACGCCAGCACCTACAATCTCCAGAACAGCCTCGGCCTTCAGGTCGCCCAGAACATAACCTTCACCGGCGGAAGGCTTTATGTCTATTCCGACCTTTCCCGCATCGACCAGTTCGGACTCAACAAGAAACTGACCTGGTACTCCCAGCCTGTCACGGTCCGCTACGTCCAGCCGCTTTTCTCCTACAACCAGTTCAAATGGGACAAACTCATTGAGCCTAAGGAATATGAACGTGGCCGTCGCCGCTACGTCGAGTCGATGGAGCAGGTCACGATCAATGCCGTGTCGGCATATTTCTCGCTCGTCCAGGCCCTTAAGAACCAGGAGGTCGTGAAGGCGAACTACGAGAACACCGGGAAGATGCGCTCCGTGGCGGCGGAAAGGATGAGACTTGGAAGCGTCACGAGGGCTGAATATCTCCAATTGGAACTCCGCGCGCTGAACGACAGCATCGCGATCGGCGAGAGCGTCGTCAACGTGCGTCAGGCGCAGATGTACCTTAACTCGATTCTGGGCTATGATGAGTCCGTGGAGGTGGAACCGGTGGTGGACGATGCCCTGCCGGACATTCTGATGGACTACGGTCTGGTGATGGAAAAGGCACTGAAAAACTCGACGTTCTCCCTTGACAATCAGATAAATGAATTGAACGCCGCCTCGAATGTGGCGAAGGCCAAGGCGGACAGAGGCATCTCGATGAGCCTTAACGCCCGCTTCGGCCTGTCCCAGACCGGCAATGGCCTGCCGGATGTCTATAAGGATCTTCTGAACCAGGAGGTTGTGGGTTTGACTTTCAGCGTGCCGATCTTCGATTGGGGGCTTGGCAAGGGAAAGGTGCAGAAGGCCAAGGCCGCCGAGGAGGTCGTCAAGGCGCAGAACCTCCAGAGCGAGAACGACTACCGCAGGAAGATATTCACCGCCGTCGGCCAGTTCAACAACCAGCGTCAGCAGTGCATGGCTTCCCGCAAGGCGATGGAGATAGCCTCCGAAAGGTACGAGCTGATGATGGACAAGTTCAGGCGCGGCTCGGCCACGGTGACCGACCTCACCAACGCCCAGAACGACAACGAGTCAGCGATGGCCAAATACATCACCGACTACTCCAACTTCTGGACCTACTACTACACCCTCCGGAAGTACGCCCTCTACGATTTCATCACGGGAAAAGACATCGACGTCAACGTCAAGGAAATGGTTGAATGATTCAGAATCAATGAATATGAGAAAGAATATACTTGCGTCCCTTTTTGCCTTCGGCCTCGTCATGATGGCCGTAGCCTGCGGAGGAAACAAAAAGACGGAGGAGACGAAGGACGGGAAACTGACCTACACCCCTCAGATAAACGAAGTCACTGTCGTGAAATTGGAAAGGAAGGATTTCGCCCGTCAGCTCCTGTCCAACGGAAAGCTGGTTGCCGGACGGAAAAGCGCGCTGCAGTTCAGGACAACCGGAAAAATCGCGGCGATAGACGTCCGGAATGGTGAATATGTCTCCTCAGGTGCCGTCATCGCCACCGTTGACCGTCCCGACTTGAAACTGTCGCAGGAATCCTCACGGCTTTCCCTCCGGAAGGCCGAGCTGGATCTGTACGACTACCTTGTGGGGCAGGGTTATTCGGCTGGTGACACCACCTCGGTTTCCGCCGACCTGCTGGCCATGGCGAAGATGAAATCCGGCTATTCCGCCGCCAAGAACGATTTCGCGCGCTCGTCCTACGAGATCGCCGGAACGGTTCTCCATGCCCCGTTCTCCGGGCGTGTCGCTGACATCAAGCAGAAGCCGTTCGACCAGAGTCCGTCCGGTACTTTCTGCACGATTGTGGACGACAGTGTGCTGGAGGTGGATTTCTCGGTGATGGAGTCGGAATATTCATTCCTCTCCGTCGGTCTGCCGGTGAGGATCCGTCCGTTCGCTGACGAGACCAAGGAATATTCAGGGAAAGTCACCGCCATCAATCCTCTCGTGGATGAGAAGGGGCAGATCTCCGTCACCGCGCAGGTCCGGAACGACGGCTCGCTGATCGATGGAATGAACGTCCGTGTGATCGTGGAGAGGATGATTCCGGGACAGCTTGTCGTGCCTCGCAGCGCGGTGGTGATCAGGGACAATCTGGACGTGCTGTTCACCTGCACGGATGACGGCAAGGCACATTGGACTTATGTCACGATACTTTATTCCAATGGTGAGTCCTACGTGGTCGAGGCCAACAAGGACAGGAACGCCGAACTGAACGAAGGCGACCAGGTGATTGTCTCCGGCAATCTCAATCTGGCGGACAACTCTGATGTGCTGGTAAAAAGGTAGGCAATGCTGAAACATCTGATAGACAGACCGATAACCGTGACGATGATAACCCTTGTCATCGTTGTTCTGGGCATTGTCAGCATACGTCTGCTGCCAGTGTCGTTGGTTCCGGACGTGGACATCCCGTACATAACCGTGCAGGCCACGTCCTCGGAACTTTCGGCCAGAGAGATGGACGAGAGTGTGCTGAAGCCTCTGCGCCAGCAGCTCATCCAGATCAACGGGCTTGAGGACATCGTCAGTGAGGCGAAGGACGGCAGCGGGACGATCCGGCTTACGTTCAACCATGGTTCGGACATCGATTATCTTTTCATTGAGGTCAACGAGAAGATTGACCGGTCCATGTCCAGCCTTGGCGACATCGCCCGGCCTAAGGTCTTGAAGGCCAGCGCCACGGACATTCCGGCGTTTTTTGTGAATATTACTTCTTCGGTCGCTGAGCCTGTCGAACCACAAGCTCAGGGACAGCCTCAGAATCGGTCGCTGAGCCCGTCGAAGCGCACCGAGCCTGAGGCCCAATCGGACTTGTTCCCCGTAACCGAGTCCTTCTCCCAGATGAGCCGCTTCGCACGTGACGTGATCAGCAAACGCATCGAACAACTCTCCGAAGTCGCCATGGTCGATGTCAGCGGCCTTGTCAGTGACGAGATTCTCATAATTCCGGATGAGTCCAAGCTACTCCAGGCAGGGATGACAATGAATGAGTTCGAGAGTTGTGTCAAGAGTTCCAACATCCGCCTTGGCAGTCTCACAATCCGTGACGGAGAGTACCGCTACAATGTCAAATTCGATTCCCGGGCTTCCTCCAGTGAAGACATCGCCAACCTCTGGTTCAAGAAGGAAGGCCGCCTTCTTCAGATAAAGGACGTCGCCAAGGTCGTCGTCCACCCGGCAAAACGAACCGGCCTCGTCCGCTCGAACGGAGAGGATGCCGTGTGTCTTGCCGTCATCAAGCAGAGCGAGGCGAAGATGTCGGACCTGAAGTCGGCCATGAACGGCCTGATGGACAGTTTCCGGAACGACTACCCTCAGTTGAGCTTCGAGATCACGAGAGACCAGACCCAGCTTCTTGAATATACCATCAACAACCTGCTACAGAACATCGTGGTCGCCCTCCTTCTGGCGAGCGTCATCATATTCCTCTTCATGAGGGACTTCCGCTCTCCGGTGCTGGTGATCCTGACGATGCCGGTGGCGCTGATATTCTCGATGCTCTGCTTCTATACCATCGGATTGACCCTGAATATTATATCCCTCTCCGGTCTGCTTCTCGGAGTCGGAATGATGACTGACAACACGGTCATCCTTGTCGATAATATAACCGGCCGCTGGCAACGTGAAGGGAACCTGCGCTCCGCTGTCCTTGAGGGCACGAAAGAGGTGAGGGGAGCGATGCTCAGCTCCGTGCTGACAACCTGCGCGGTGTTCATTCCGTTGATATTCATGAGCGGCATCGCCGGTGCGATGTTCTACGATCAGGCTATGTCGGTGGCCATCGTGCTGCTGACCTCCTACATCGTGACCATCCTTGTGATTCCGGTCTATTATTACTGGTGGTTCAAGGGTTCGGATGGTTTCCGTCCGAGTCCTTTGCTGGAGAAGATCAATTTTGACGAACCGATCCGCCGCTGGGACGACAAACTTATGGAATGGTTCATCCGGCACAGGCCGGTCGCCTGGGGCCTTCTTGCCGTCTCGACCGTCGGGCTGGTGTTCTGTTTCCTGGAGATGCCGAAATCCCGTCTGCCGGAGATGACCCAGACGGACGCGATAATGAAGATTGACTGGAACGAACACATTTCCATTGAACGTAACACGGAGCGGATCAGGGATTTAGAGAAAAAACTGACCGGAAGCGTGGAGCAGATGACGGCTCTTGTCGGTTCTCAGCAATTCATTCTGAGTCATAGTGGTGACCAAGGAATTTCCGAAGCGTCCATCTACGTCAATTGCAAAGATGCCGGCACATTGAAAAAGGTGCTGGGCGAATTGAAGGATGAGATGGAGAATGAATATCCGGAAGCGGTATATTCATTCGAAGCTTCAGGGAATATCTTCGACATGGTTTTCGCCCGGAACGAGGCTCCGCTCGTGGCGCGCCTTCGCCCAGTGAGGAACAGGGAGGTTGAGGTCGAACCGTTGAGGAATATGCTCTCCGAGGTCAGGGAAACGTTGCCTGGAGTGACCGTGGCGGATCCTCCGGTAAAGACTGACGCACTGTTTGTCGCTGATCCTGACTTGCTTGCGCTTTATGATGTCGGTTATTCGGAACTTGTGTCGATTCTGAGAAACTCGCTCAATGAGAACCGTCTGTTCAACATTGTCCAGGGAACCAGCACTGTTCCGGTCGTGACAGGCTCCAACGCCGCCGGACTTTCGGAGATCCTGCATGGCACTTTCATCGAAAAGAAAGGCCTTGACGGGGAGACATCCCGGATTCCGGTTTCAAATCTTATGCGGCAAACCTTTGCCGAGGATTTGAAAACTTTGGTCGCAGGCCCGGAGGACAATTACTACCCTTTGGCTCTCGATGTTCCGTCGAAGGACGTGAAACATGTGATGGCCGCGGTGAGTGACGTCGTGCGAAAGAATGGTGACTTCGAGGTCGGCTATTCTGGTTCCTGGTTCTCCAACAGCAAGATGATTGATGAGATGATCATCATAATGCTGGTCGCCATAATCCTGCTCTATCTGATTCTGGCCTCCCAGTTCGAGTCTCTGGTCCAGCCGCTGATCATCCTTTCGGAGATTGTCGTGGATGTCTCTGTCGCCTTGCTGGTTCTATGGATTTTCGGGGTCAGCATCAACCTGATGTCGATGATCGGCCTGATTGTCATCACCGGCATCGTCATAAACGATTCCATCCTGAAAATTGACACGATCAACCGGATGCGCAAGGCCGGCGAAAGTCTTGAGCGTGCTGTCATTGATGCGTCCTCGCTTAGAGTGAAAGCAATCATAATGACTTCATTGACAACCATTCTGGCCGTCTGTCCATTCCTGTCAAGGGGTAGCATGGGCGCGGACCTCCAGTACCCGATGTCTCTGGTGATCATCGCGGGAATGCTTGTCGGAACCCTTGTCAGCCTGTTCGTCGTGCCGGCGTTGTATTATTCGATCTACAATGGAAGAAAGAAAAAATAGACTTTCTCCATTTTCGGTGGTTCTGATTATGGTGGCGCTGTCCCTTGTCGGGCTGGCGGCGTTGCCGCGTCTGAACATCCAGTACACCCCGATGACGGAAGGCCGTACGGTCTATGTATCTTTTTATTATCCCAACGCCTCTGCGGAAATCATTGAAAGCGAGGCGACATCCAAGATTGAAGGAGTCTTGGCGGGGATACGCGATGTCACAGACATTTCCTCTGTTTCACGTAAAGGTTCAGGCTCCGTTTCTGTCAAGTTCCGCAAAGGCTCGGACATGGACGCGGCGCGCTTCGAGGTCGCCTCGGCGATCAGGAACGTTTACCCAAGCCTTCCTGATGAGGTCTCCTATCCGGGAATATCCTTGTCTGGCGGCGGACGGGTCTCGCGGATATCCTATCTCGTCAAGGGCGGGATCCCTTCCCGGGAGATTTCCAAATATGTCAAGGAACACGTCCTCAGCCATTTGGCCGCCATCCCGGGAGTGGACAAGGTCAATGTGGACGGCGGTGTTCCTTTCCAGTGGGTGATCACGTTCGACGCCGACAAGATCCAGTCCGTAGGAGTCACCGCCGATGAGATCGCATCGGCCTTTAATTCATATTACCGTGAGGAAATCCTCGGAATGACGGAAACCTCTGAAGGATTGATGACGGTGCGTCTTAAAGAAGCCTCGGACAAGGATTTCGGATCGATTCCCGTAGGTAATTTCAAAGGCCGTGTGATTCACATCGGGGACGTTGCCCAGTGGCGCTATGAGGAAGCGGTGCCGTCAAGTTACTATCGTGTCAACGGTTTGAACACCATTACTTTGACGGTGGAGATAGCTTCTTCGGCCAACCTGTTGACTGTCGCTTCCGCCGTCAAGGAAAGGATGGCGGAGCTTCAGAAAGGCTTCCCTTCGGAAATCACCGCCGGCATCGCCTACGATTCCTCTGAGTATGTCAGCGAGGAACTCAGCAAAATCTATGTCCGTACCGCCCTCTGCATCTTGATTCTGTTGATGTTCGTGTTCTTGATCAACAGGTCGTGGCGGTATATGCTGATCATTGTCTTCACTTTGACGGTCAATGTGTTGACCGCCTTGATGATCTACAGTTTGGCAGGTCTTCAGATCCACATCTACACCCTTGCCGGAATCACGGTCTCTCTCGGAATAATCATCGACACCTCGATCGTGATGATCGACCACTACGCCCATTTCAAAGACCGGAAGGCTTTCCCGTCCATCCTTTCGGCCGCGGCCACGACTGTCGGCGCATTGATGATGGTCCTTCTGCTTCCGGAAAAGGAAAAAGCCAACCTCGTGGACTTCATCTGGGTGATTGTCATTAACTTGGGACTGTCGCTGATCATCTCCTACCTGTTCATCCCGTCGCTGATGGAATATATTCCTGTAAGAATGTCGGGTGGCAAGTCTGGGCGTTCCCCAAGGAAGCTCCGCCAGATCCTGCGTTGGAACAGGTTCTACGCTTCCTACATCGGCTGGGGGGTGAGGCATCGCTGGGTGTATGTCCTTTTGTTCATCGTGGCGTTTGGAATCCCGCTCTGTCTGCTCCCTACCCGTCTGTCTGATTATGACAAGGACAAGGCGGACAGGTTCGACAGATTTCTGGACAAGATTGTCACCTGGAAACCTTACGACAGGAACCGTCAGTTGATAGACAAGATAGCCAGTTCCTCCTTCGGTCTGTTTTACAAATCCTTGAACCGCTCCAATTTCTACCGGGAGCCTGAAAAGAAACGTCTGATCATCAATGCCGGCATGCTTGAAGGCTGTACCGTGAGCCAGTTGAATGATGTCGTGAGGGCGATGGAGAATTATCTGTCGAAGTTCGATGAGATCTCCGTATTCACCACGTCGATATATTCCTACGACAACGCCGAGATTTCGGTGGAGTTCAAGCCTGAGTATGAGAACTCAGGTTTCCCTTCCGTGTTGAAGTCCGAGGTCACGAGGATGGCGATCAATTTCGGCGGGGCGAACTGGAGGGTCTCCGGAATAGACGACAATAATTTCAACAACAACATCGTCTCGTCCTCCAAGAGCAATCGCATCTCGCTGAGGGGCTATAACTATCAGGAACTCAGCCGCTACGCAGAGAAACTGATTGCCTATCTCTCCACAAACCGCCGTGTCCAGGGCGCGGAGATCTGGTCGGGAGGTTGGAACGGCCGCCCTTCGATTGAGTTTGTGCTGGATTATGATTTTGGGCGGATGACGCTTGCCGACATCAATCCTTACGCCTACTACAACGCTCTGGGATCCTTACTGTACGAACGGAAGATCGGAACTTCTGAATATGATGGTGGAGCCGTCGATGTTGTCCTCCGTTCCTCGGATCTGGACAGATACGATCTCTGGCACGTTCTTAACTCTCCGATAGATGTCGGTCAGAAGAAAATGACGCTTTCGAGTGTCGGGGGCATCGACAAGCAGCGGACAGGTCTGACAATCAGAAAGAGCAACCAGTCCTACGAGCTTGTTGTATGCTACGACTTCATCGGTAGTTGGGAACTCAGCCGTTCCCTGTCCCAGAAGGCGGTCAAGTACATGAACGATGAGGCCCTTCCGATCGGTTTCAAGGCCGAGGTTCCGGGCTGGGGCTGGTTCGACACCGCCAAGCAGCAGTACGCCTGGCTGTTGTTCCTGATTCTCGCCGTGATGTACGTGATGCTTGCGATGACTTTCGAGTCGTTCCGCTACCCGCTCGCAGTGATCTTCATGGTTCCGGTCTCTTTCATCGGCCTCTTCCTTGCCTTCGGCCTATCGGACTTCTCCTTCGATCAGGGCGGTTTCGCCGCCTTCGTGATGCTCAGCGGCATAGTCGTCAACGCCGGCATCTACCTCATCACCACCTACCAGTCCCTCCTCGGTGCATCGGTCCCTGAGCCTGTCGAAGGGGCCACCTCTGTGACTAAACAAACTCACCGACCAGCCGAAGCGGCCAACATCCGCCTCTACGTCAAAGCCTACTCCCGCAAGATCAACCCGATCACCCTCACCATAGTCTCCACCATCCTCGGCCTCCTCCCGTTCCTCACCGACGGCCCAGAGGAAGTGTTCTGGTTCGACTTTGCCGTCGGCACCATCTCCGGCATGCTATTCTCGATCCTTGCCGTTATATTCATCCTTCCGGTCTTATGCGTCAGCCGCAAATAATGATTGTGGATTCATGCAATGAAATGTTCCGGCAAATAACGTAGTGAACAGATTGGATTTTTGATCGTCTTGGGTTATCTTTGCATGAGTGTGTTATTATATTGGAGGCGATTGGTCCTCCTCGGAGGTTATGGTATGAAAAAGTTCATAGTCGCAGGAATATTCATGGTTCTGTGCACCGGGCTTCAGGCTCAGTCGGTGGACACTACTTCCATCTATAAAGACAGGAAAGACAGTCTGAGCGCTGCTGTTTTTGTCGGGCATCAGGAGAACAGCATTTCAAGAGGTAAGACATTGAGAACGGAGCTCATCTCCGCCTCAGGACTTCAAAAGATGGCCTGTTGCAATCTGGCGGAGAGTTTTGAGAACTCGGCCAGCGTGACTGTGGGCTATTCTGACGCTGTCACCGGGGCGCGTCAGATAAGGCTTCTGGGGCTTTCCGGGACATACACACAGATGTTGGACGAGAACCGCCCGGTGATGAGGGGAATCACCGCTCCTTATGGCTTGTCTTACGTTCCGGGGCCGTGGCTGGAGAGCATTCAGATCGCGAAGGGTTCTCCGTCCGTGATCAACGGCCTGGAGTCGATGACCGGGCAGATCAACCTTGAGCACAAGAAGCCGACCGAGGAGAAGCCTCTTTTCATCCAGGCTTCCATGATGAGCGACACGAAGGCGGATTTCAACGCGACATCAGCTTGGCGGCTCAGTCCGACAATATACACGATTCTTTTGGGGCATGTGAGCGGTAACTTCAAGACCTACGACATGAATCACGACGGTTTCCGGGACGATCCCAGGATGTTGCAGTTCAATGTGGCGAACAGGTGGCTTTACTACACGCCGGAACTTCAGGTGCGATGGGGCGTGAAGGCTGTCCGTGACCGGCGTCAGGGTGGAATGGACGGCTACGATAAAGACCGGTTACACTCATTGGTCACCGAGCCTGTCGAAGTGACCGCTCCGGCCCGCGGATCTGTGGTTCGACAGGACTCACCAACCGCCGAAGTGACCTCCATCAAGGAATCACTCTCCGGCACCCCTTGGGGCACCGACATCACCAACAGTCTCCTGAACGCCTACCTGAAAGTCGGCAAACCTCTTCGTGAGGACGGCTCATCCAGCATAGCCGCCATCGCTGACTGGTCGTGGCAGAAAAGCGACTCGTGGTTCGGCGCGTCATCCTACCTTGCGAACCAGCAATCAGGTTTTGTCAACCTCCTTTACAGGAATATGTTGAATGAGTCCCACGACTTCACTGTCGGCCTTTCCGGCACGTTCGACCACATCGACGAGGCCGTCTCAAAACTGGACTATGGCCTGTGGAATATGACAGACGGGAATATTCTGCGTCCATATTCAGGGATAGCGGATCATTTCTTCGGAGGAGCTTACGGGGAATATACCTTTCACGCCGGGGACATATTCACATCAATTGTGGGAGTGAGCGCCGATTGGTACAAGGGAAACGGGCTCAAGGTGGCTCCGAGGGTGACTTTGAAATATTCACCGGCGGAGTGGCTCGTCGCGAGGGCGAACGGCGGCAGGGGATTGAGGTATGCCGATCCGGTCGCTGACAACATTGGTGTGATGTCCACTCATAGTTGGCTCAAAGGGGATTGCATGGAGCGGTTGCTGGAGGATTCGTGGACATTCGGAGGGAATGTGACTTTTTACTTGCCGTTCGGGGTGGATCCTTCCAAGACTTACATCAGTTTTGATTATTTCCGCACTCAGTTCGTGCGTCAGTCGATGGTGGATTATGAGGTGCCGGGGGTCGATGTGAACGGCGGACGTGAGATCTGGTTCTTTGATTCAGATGGAAGGCACTCATATTCAGACAACTGGCAGGTGGATTTCAATGTCGAGCCGTTTGACCGTTTCACCGTGGCCTTGACCGGGCGCTATACTAACGCGCGTCAGGAGAATTATGGTGGCGAATTGGTGGAGAAGCCGATGCTCAGCCGCTTCAAAGGAGTGCTGAACCTCCAGTACAAGACCAATCTGAGCAGGTGGATATTCGATTTCACGGCTTCTGTTAACGGCTCGGCGAGGGCTTATGATTTTATGAAGGATTTGAGGGATGGGGATGGTTCATTGCTTTACGCTGACGGGCGCACTCCGGTCTATCCTTTGCTTTACGCACAGATTACCAGACGGTTCCGAGGATTTGACATCTATGCAGGAGTGGAGAATATCACGGATTTCACCCAGAAGCACGTGCTGGTAGGGGATAGGAATGCTGCCGGGGAGTGGTCTCCATGGACTCCGGGATTCGACGCCAGTTGTGTCTGGGGGCCGATTATGGGGCGTCGGATCAATCTTGGCGTGAGATTGACGCTCTGGAGGGCTACAAAGAACGATTAAATCATTATCTTTGCATGATGAACCTTGGCGTGGACAGGTGCGCTGTAATTTTAAGGGTTATGAAAAGAATATTGTTGATGGCGGTCGCGGCCATGATGCTGGCTGCGCCTTTTGCCGCGGCTAAGGCTGCACTTTTTGAGGGTTTTGTCACGGAGAAGCCCGCTGACAAGAATGTCGGTGAGGTGGTTTTCGCTACGAACATGCACTGTGACAAGTGTGTGAACAAGCTCAATGAGAATCTGGCGTTCATCAAGGGTGTCAAGGACTTGAAGGTCTCTCTCAAGGATCAGACAATCAAGATCAAGTATGACAAGCGCAAGACCGATGAGAAGACACTTGCGGACGCCATCAAAAAACTTGGCTACAAGGCCGATAAAGTGGAGAAATAACGATTATGAGTCAGAAACCGTCTATCCCTAAGGGAACACGTGATTTCGGTCAGCGGAACATGGCTGAAAGAAATTATATCTTTGACACCATAAAGAAGGTCTTCAGGACTTTCGGTTATGCGCAGATAGAGACTCCGGCGATGGAGAATCTGTCAACCTTGCTCGGAAAGTATGGCGAGGAAGGCGACAAGCTTCTGTTCCGGGTTCTTAATTCAGGTGATTGCTTCTCCAAGGTCAACTTTGAGGATTACTGCGCGGAAGACGGGGAAGTGAACAGTGTCGCTCTTTCCAAGGAAGTTTGCGAGAAAGGTCTCCGTTACGACCTGACCGTACCTTTTGCCCGTTTCGTGGTTCAGCACCAGAACGAGATTTCCTTCCCGTTCAAGCGTTTCCAGATCCAGCCGGTCTGGAGGGCTGACAGGCCGCAGAAAGGACGCTACCGCGAGTTCTACCAGTGCGACGTGGATGTGATCGGAAGCAAGTCCCAGGTCAATGAGCTTGAGCTTGTGCAGATTGTGGACAAGGTGTTCAGTCTTCTGGACGTGAATGTTTTGGTCAAGATCAACAACAGGAAGGTTCTGACCGGCTTCGCCGAGATCTGCGGATTCCCGGACAAGGTCGTGGACATCACGGTCGCGATCGACAAACTGGACAAGATCGGCCTTGAGAGCGTTGAGGAGGAGATGCGTGAGAAGGGCCTGACCGATGACGCGATCGCCGTTATAGAGCAGATCCTCAGACTGTCCGGCTCAACTTCCGGGAAACTGGCTTTGATGCGTTCCTTGATGGACGGTGGTTCCGCTTCCGGACTCGTCTCCGAGACCGGTCTCAAAGGTCTTGACGAACTTGAGGAACTGTTCGGCCTGATAGAGGCGGCCGGAGTGAAGTGTCCTGTTGAGATTGACCTTTCCCTGGCCCGTGGCCTGAATTACTATACGGGTGCGATCTTCGAGGTCAAAGCTCTTGATTTCCAGATCGGAAGCATCTGCGGAGGCGGTCGTTACGACAATCTTACCGGAATCTTCGGTCTTCCTGATATGTCAGGAGTCGGCATCAGCTTCGGCGCCGACAGGATCTACGATGTTCTCAAAGGCTTGGATAAGTTCCCTGAGTCATTGGCCTCCAGCACCACGCTTCTGTTTGCCTGTATGGGTGCCGATGAGCTTCGCTATGTCCTCCCGGTCGCCGCCGCTCTGCGTTCCGAGGGTGTTTCCGTCGAGGTTTATCCGGAACCGTCCAAGTTGAAGAAGCAATTCGACTACGCCGGGAAGAAGTCCATCCCGTTCCTCTCAATCAACGGCGGCAACGAGGTTGAGGCCGGTGCCATCCAGCTCAAGAACCTCACCACCGGCGAACAGAAGTCCTTCGCCAAGGCCGACATCTCAGGAATGAAGGAGTTTATGAATATACAGGAAGAGGAACCGTAAAGCATTCATCAGCCGGAAGTCTCCTTCTGAAATTTTGCACGTTACCAAAATTTCAGAAGGAGACTTCCGGCTGAGTAATTCAGAACCGAACATATTTTATATGCATAGATCATTTTACACTCTTTGCACATATTTACACATGTTTTTTTTGAAATAGTTTTGCATTCCAGAAAAATATTCTTACCTTTGTAGTCCAACATCGCGGGGTAGAGCAGTTGGTAGCTCGTCGGGCTCATAACCCGGAGGCCGGAGGTTCGAGTCCTCCCCCCGCTACCACCACGGACACTGAGCAATCAGTGTCCGTTTCTTTTATCCCCTCACCCCGGTTCAGGGATCAAGTCCAAAAGTATGTATGGTGCATACTTTATCGAAAGTCTGTAAAGGAAATGCTTAGGAACAAGAAAATAATAAGTTGCTTCAGATTAAGAGAAGATTTTCGAGGATAGATCTATTTTCGAAGA
>UQUJ01000012.1 GCA_900544195.1 uncultured Alistipes sp.
TGAGAAAAGAGAGATAGACCGAAAAGATTCCTTAAGATGATGCAGGTTATTTTTTGAATGTTACTAAGGATTACTTAAATATCAACGTGAAGACGGTCGCTTCGGAGTCCGAGCGGGTGAGGCGGAGGGTGCCGCCGTGCATCCTCATGATCTGGCGGGAGAGGCTCAGGCCTATGCCGCTGCCTTCGGGCTTGGTGGTGAAGAACGGGATGAAGATCTCCTCCTGGCTCGCAGCGCTGATCGGAGGGCCGTCATTGCTGACGTTGATGACGGCGTTGTCACGCTTGTCCAGCTCGGCGGAGATCTCTATGTGTCTCGCACCGGCCTGTGCCGCGTTCTTCACAAGGTTGATCAGGATCTGGGAGATCTGGCTCTCATCGGCGTACAGCAGCACGTCCTCGGTCTTCTCCACGAAACTGGCGGTCGCTCCGGCGGCTGTCAGAACCGGCTGGCTAAGGTCGATCACCTTGGCGGCTATGTCCCTGGCGAAGAACTCCTTGCGCACCGGCACGGCCACGTGGGTAAGATCCCTGTACGAATTGACAAACTTTATAAGAACACGGGACGAACTGGCGATGGTCTCCAGGCCTGCCTTGAGATCCGGCCCGTCAGAGGGCGGAGTTATCGTTCCGGCATATTCGGAAAGGGCCTCGGAAAGGGATGCGATCGGGGTGACGGTGTTCATGATCTCGTGGGTCAGCACCCTGATGAGCCTTGTCCAGGACTCGGACTCGTTCTCCTCGATGGCCTCCGAGATGTCGTTCACGGCGACGATCTTCACGTCCTTGCGCCCTATGTGTGCGGCAGTGGAGGAAAGGGAAATGTTCGTCTGGGAACTCTCGGAATATATCGACGCTTTCTGGTCAAGACCTTCTTCTACTTTCTCAAAAGCGCCTCTTAATGAAGGACTTATTATGTCCAGTTGGCGGAGTGTGCTCAAAGATGACACGCCCAGCAGAAGCAGAGCCTGTTTGTTGGTGTAAAGCACTGAATCCGTCCCGGACTCCAGCACGACGATGCCGGTCTTGGCCTTGTCCAACATCTGTCCGTAATATTCCTCCTGCTCCCGGATGTCGGCCGTCTCTTTCTGGAATATGGTACGGATTCGGTTCAGGGTCCGGTTGATCTTCCGGCTGCCCAAGCCCCCCTCGTCGAACCTGAAATTGGCCTCCTTATCCTCCAGGGCATCAAGCATATAGGTCACTTTCTTGAGGATGCGATGCCGTGTAAGAAGCACCGCAAGCAAAGCCACCAGCACCAGAACGCCGGCCGGAATCGCTATCTGAGGCCACGGAAGCATATTCATAAACTTCGACTAAATCCCGTATTTCTTGAGTTTGCTGTAGAGGGTCGGGCGGCTGACATTCAACGCCTTGGCAACCAGCGACATATTCCCGGAATATTTCTCCACCGCGGCGCGGATGGCCTTCTCCTCCACTTCCTCCAGCGTCGCCACAGAAGTCTCGCTTCCCTCGACCAGAGCCTCTGACGGCAGCTGCAACTCGTTCTCTGTCAGATTACTGCCTTCCGCCAGAATGACCGCCTTCTCGATGCAGTTCTGGAGCTCACGAATATTCCCGCTCCAGTGGCAGTCCTTCAAAGCGGCCTTCGCCTCCGGATCGATGCCCTCTACCTCGCGGTGGTACTTCTCGTCGAACCTTTTTATGAATATCTCCGCGAGCGGAACGATGTCTTCCGGGCGCTCCCTCAGGGCCGGCAGATGGATGCTCATCGTGTTGATCCTGTAGAAGAGATCCTCCCTGAACGAGCCTTCCTGCACCTTCTGGCGCAGATCCATATTCGTGGCGCAGACAAGGCGGATGTTCACATTGCGTGGCTTGGTGTCGCCGACCCTCGTGATCGTCCTGTTCTGGAGAACCCTCAGAAGCTTCGCCTGAAGGTGTAAAGGAATATTCCCGATCTCATCCAGGAAAAGGGTTCCGCCCTCGGCCAACTCGACCTTTCCGGCCTTGTCGGCATAGGCGTCCGTGAACGCTCCCTTGACGTGTCCGAAGAGCTCGCTCTCGAAAAGGGTCTCCGGAATCGCTCCGGCATCCACGCTGACCATAGGGCCGTTCCGCCGCTCGGAATGATTGTGTATCTCTCTGGCCAGAAGATCCTTACCCGTTCCGTTCTCGCCGGTGATCAGTACCGTGGCATCGGTAGGGCCGATCTTCTCGATTGTCTTCTTGATTTCGGCCATAGCCTGTGAAGTGCCCCAGTACATCCCGGTCGGGCCGGTGGCATATTCATTAGACTGCCGGCTGTCATTCCGGTTCTCCGTCACCGCCCTTTCCAGCGTGGCGAGCAATTTCTCGTTCTCCCAAGGCTTCACGATGAAGTCGAACGCCCCTCTTTTCATCCCCTCCACGGCCAGGGATATGTCCGCGTAGGCCGTGAACAGCACGACTTTCTGGTTCGGGTTGTTGTTGCGTAACTCGCTGAGCCAGAAAAGTCCCTCATTTCCAGTGTTGATGTCCGTGTTGAAATTCATGTCCAGCAGGATCACATCCGGCTGGAAGGCATTGACGGTGCTGATAAGCTGTGCCGGTGACGGCAGGATCTCCACCGCCTCGAACCGCATAGGCAACAAGATCTTCAACGCGGACCGGATCCCCGCATTGTCATCAACCACAAGAACTTTCCCGACTTTCTTCATCTTGGTCACGTTTTTCTTTCAGTGAATCTATTCCGAGGCGGACTCGGTGACGGAGATGTTCTCGACACCGGCGGCTTTCAGGGCGGCGACAAGGACATCGACCTGGGACTTGTCCTCGAACGGGCCGGTGGTGAAGACTACGGATCCAGCCTCAACGCTCTTGATCAGATCCTTGTCGGAATGCTCGTGGACCGCGGCGATGGCTTGCTCTGACAGAGACTGGCCGTCTTCAGGGAATATCTTGACAATGAACAGCGTCCTGACTTTTGACTCAAGTTCTCTGGCCTTCCTTACGTTGATGACCTGCCCGTTGTGGAACGCATCGATCTGCGCGTCACGGAAGCCTCTGTTCTTCACTTTGTTAAGGTTTGAGAGAACGTCCTTGTAGGATTTGAAAAGACCAACTGAATAGGCATGTCTGCCGGAGGTTGTGGTCCGCTCGAACACCGGGCTGAGGCCGTTGAGGTCGGCAACCGTGGCCTTTCTTCCAAGGGTGAATATCCTTATCTGATAGATGATGCCTTCCGGCAGGGTGTTGTTCTCGGCGAACCGTCCCTCCGGCAGGATCATGAAAGAGTAATCGAAAGTCGGCTTAGGCTTCATGATGTCCAGATGCAGAGCCGGGCCGTAGCTGTTCTTCGAGAACGTGTAGCCCGAGGATGCTCCCACGATCTCCTTGTCGGCCTCTGCCTGAAGCTTGCGGGTGTCGATCACGATTCCGTTCGCAAGAAAATCCATCTCGATGTTCTGGAGCTCCTTCACAGCCGCGTTCAGTGCGCTGTTCAGAGTCGGAAGCATCATCTCTTTGTCGGAAATCTCCGCCGTGAGTCTTGCCTTTTCCTCGCCGGACGCTCCGGCAAGTCCTGACCGCATCTTTTCAAGATTCTTGCCGAATCTCGCCACAGAATCCCGCAAAGCCCTGACTTCACGCATCTTATCCATGTAGCGCTTTGTGCTTTCATTCTGCTGCCCCTCATCAGGAACAGCGGCGTCGTTGTCGATTCTGGAGTGGTCTCTGGCTGGATTAAGGGAAGCCAATGCCCTCAGCTCATCCACATCGGTGACGGCTTTGCGGACCGGCATGCTGTCATATTCAAGAACATAGATTGTGACGCTGTCGCGACCGCACTCGCGGTTAGATGCGAAGATGGAATATTTCCCGTCCTCGGTGTTGACGAAAAGGAAGTCATCGTAGGGCGATGAATATGGAAAGCCCATATTCACAGGCATGTCCCAGTCGTTTGTCTCGCTGTTCCAATTTGAGACGTAGAGGTCGTAGCCTCCCATCCCGTACAGGCCTTTTGACGCGAAGTAAAGCGACTGGCCGTCAGGCGAGAGCATCGGGTAGATCTCGTCCGAGGAGCTGGTCATCTGCTCGTTGATGAGGGTCGGCACAGACCAAAGAGAGTCCGTCAGATGGGTCGCGTAGATATTCCTGATGCCTTCCTCGTCCTTGGCCGAGTAGTAAATGTCCCTGCTTCCGTCCGGGATGAAGATCGCGCGGGAGAGGTTGTCTCCTCCGAGCGAGTCCAACTGGTTCGGCGTCTTTCTCCAGCTGTGGTCCTTGAGTGGGTAGAACAGGAAGAAGTCCTTGAGCGGGAACGTCTGTTTCGCCACCACTGTCGGCTGGCTGCAGAAGCTCATCATGTTCAATCCGTTGCGTGCCATCAATAATTGCTCTTCCGCCCTCGCCGAGGCTGTGGAATCCAGAGCCTCGACAGCGCTTTCGCTATACTGGACGGCCTCCGCGAAACTGTAGGCCATCCTGCATGAGTCCGCCTTGATCATGAGCCGGGTCGGTGAAACCTGCGCTGAAGCCTCGGCGGTGAAGGCGATCTGCGCGAGCAGAGTGAATATGCCGATGAATAATTTGTTCCTCATTCTGAAAAATCTCGGTGAATGCGTTTGCAAAAATAAGAAATACTTGGCAGATAATTTCTTTCTAAGAAAAAAATGCTAAATTTGTACCCCTATTTTTATGCGAAAAAATTAAAACAATAAAATAAACGTAAAAATTATGCAAAGTAAAGGTTGGATTAGGCTTGTCGCCATTCTGCTTGCGATCGCTTCCATTTGGCAGCTTTCCTTCACGGCGGTGACATCCATCCAGGAAAAGAAAGCGGCCAGGTTCGCTGAGAAGGCTGCCGTTGCGGCTCAGAATTCAGCGGCTTTTGCCCAGATTCCTGAAAATGACCAGGCTTACTATCTGGATTCAATCAGGAAGGAACAGAACAGGGTATTCATCGATTCCATCTCTTCGAAGAAGGTATTCCTTTGGAACACCTACAAGGAGTGCAAGGCCAAGGAGATCAACCTCGGTCTGGACCTCAAGGGTGGTATGAACGTCATGCTGCAGGTGCAGCTTCAGGATCTTGTCAAGGCTATCGCCGGTGACAACACTAATCCTGAGTTCCAGAAGGCTCTCGCCCTTGCCAAGGAACGCAGCGTCAATTCCAGGGAAGACTACATCACCCTCTTTGCGGACGCATGGAAGGAAGTGAGCAACGGCCAGCATCTCGCCCAGATTTTCGGTACCTACGAGATGAAGGACAAGATCACCCCTGCCTCATCCGACGCCGATGTCATCAGCGTCATCCGTGACGAGGCCGAGAGTGCCGTGGCCAACTCATTCAATGTTTTGAGAAGCCGTATCGACCGCTTCGGCGTGACCCAGCCATCCATCCAGAAACTCGGCAACAGCGGACGTATCCTCGTCGAGCTTCCTGGCGTCAAGGAGCCTGAGCGTGTGAGGAAGCTCCTCCAGGGAACAGCTTCCCTTGAGTTCTGGGAGACCTACACCAATCAGGAACTTTCCGGCTATCTTGCAGAGGCCAACGCCAAGCTCGCAGAGATTCTTGCGGGAGAACCCGACACCACAGCGGTAGCTGAGCCTGTTGCCGAGCCTGTCGCCAAGGAAGGCGTTGACTCGCTTCTCAATTCAGAGATTGCCCGGAATCAGGACAATTCCGCTGATATTGACGCTTACAGAAAGGCCAATCCTCTCTTTGCTGTGTTGAACCCTTCAGGATCGAACAATGCCTGCATCGGTTTCGCCGCCGCGATCGACACCGCCAAGGTCAACAGGTATCTCGCCATGCCTCAGATCGCCGAGATCTTCCCGGCCGAGTTCAAGCCGATGTGGTCGGTGAAACCTTCCGAGTATGTTCAGGGTGACAATGTATTTGAGCTCATCGCCATAAAGGCGACCTCAAGGGACGGCAAGGCCAAACTTGACGGAGGTGTCATCACCGACGCGCGTGTCGTTTACGACCACGGTTCGAACGGAGAGCCTTCTGTCTCCATGACCATGAACGCCGAGGGTGCCAATGTCTGGGCCCGTATGACCAGCGACAACGTCGGCAAGGCAATCGCCATCGTCCTCGATGACATGGTATATTCCTACCCTAACGTCAATGGAGCCATCACGGGCGGAAGCTCCTCCATCACCGGCCACTTCACACCGGACGAGGCGACCGACCTTGTGAACGTCCTCAAGTCAGGTAAGCTTCCTGCACCCGCCACCATCATCCAGGAGCAGGTCGTGGGTCCTTCACTCGGCGCCAAGTCGATCAACGCGGGTATGATCTCGTTTGTGATCGCATTCCTTCTGGTGCTCGTTTACATGATCTTCTTCTATCAGGGCGCAGGTGTCGCCGCTGACATCGCCCTCCTCTGCAACGTGCTTCTCCTCTTCGGAGTCCTCGTTTCGTTCGGAGCCGTCCTGACTCTCCCTGGTATCGCAGGTCTTGTCCTGACTATGGGTATGGCAGTTGACGCCAACGTGATCATCTACGAACGTATCAAGGAAGAGCTTGCCGCCGGCAAGGGGCTGAGCAAGGCTGTGGCCGACGGTTACAAGAACGCCTACTCCGCCATCATCGACGGTCAGGTGACCACCCTCCTTACCGGTATTGTTCTCTTCGTGTTCGGTTCCGGTCCTGTCCAGGGCTTCGCCACCACGTTGATCATCGGTATCATCACCTCTGTCCTTACCTCTATATTCATCACAAGGCTTATCTTCGATGACCGCATCGAGAAGGGCAAGGGCATCGCGTTCGAGAACAACCTTACCAAGAACTTCCTCAAGAACACTCACTTCGACTTCATCGCCGCCCGCAAGTGGTCTTACATCATCTCCGGCGCGTTGATCGTCATCTCCGTTGTCTCCATCTTCACCAAGGGCTTCACCTACGGTGTTGACTTCACCGGTGGCCGTACCTACGTCGTACGTTTTGACCAGCCGGTTACAGCCGAGCAGGTTCGTGAGGCGGCCATTGTTGAGTTTGACGGTGCTGTCGAGGTAAAGCAGTTCGGTGGTGAGAGTCAGATGAAGATCACGACCCAGTACAAGAACGATCAGGAGTCAACTGACGTTGACGCAGAGGTTGAGGCTAAGCTTTACCACGCTTTGAAGCCGTTCTTTGCAGAGACTGATATCACCCTTGACGAGTTCAAGTCAACCGTTGACAATCCTAACGGTATCATCTCTTCCGACAAGGTCGGCCCTACGATCGCCAACGACATGAAGAGAGACGCCATCATCGCCGTCATCCTCTCCCTGCTCGTGATCTTCGCCTACATCGCGTTCAGATTCAAGGGATGGACATGGGGTCTTGGTGGAGTCGTTTCACTTGCCCACACGGCCATCATCGTGATCGGCTTCTTCTCCCTGTTCTCCGGAATCCTGCCGTTCAACCTTGACGTTGACCAGACATTCATCGCGGCCATTCTGACCATCATCGGTTATGCCATCAACGACAACGTGGTTATCTTCGACCGAATCCGTGAGTACAGGACCCTGCATCCGAATGTTGACGTGAGGACCAACACCAACCAGGCCATCAACGCCACGTTGACCCGTACCGTCAACACCTCTGTCTCCACTCTCGTCACCATGCTCGCCATCGCGATCTTCGGCGGTGAGTCCATCAGAGGTCTCGCGGTCGCCCTTATCCTTGGTATCTGCATCGGTACTTACGCTTCCATCTTCATCGGTACACCTGTGATGTACGATGCCACACTGTGGGATCGGAAGCGTCTTGCCGCCAAGAATGGCAACGCCAGAACATCAAAGAAATAATCTTAGATCAATGAATATGCAAAAGCGCCGACCCATCCGGGCCGGCGCTTTCGTTTCGCACAATAGCCATACACCCCCAGTCACTACGTGACAGCCCCGGTAAATAAATAATAATTTGAAATATATCGCGGCATTTTTGCTTATAATCTTTTTTGGACTTACCTTTGTCAGAGAGATTGTAAAACAATTTATAAACCGATAATATTGATTTATTATGAGCGAAGAGAAATTCAGGATTGAATCCGATCTTCTTGGGGAACTTCAGGTTCCGGCTGAGGCCTACTACGGTGTTCAGACACAGAGGGCTCTCAATAATTATAAGATTTCCAACACCAGGATGTGCGACTACCCTGAGTACGTCATCGCCATGGCCTGCATCAAGCTTGCCGCGGCACAGACGAACAAGGAACTCGGAGCTATGGATCCGAAGATCGCCGACGCGATCGTGGAGGCATGCCGCGAAATCATCAACGGAAAGTTCCACGACCAGTTCCCTGTGGACATGATGCAGGGAGGCGCTGGAACATCCGTGAACATGAACGCCAACGAGGTGATCGCCAACAGGGCTCTTGAGATCATGGGACATGCAAAGGGGGAGTACCAGTTCTGCTCACCTAACGACCATGTGAACTGCGCCCAGTCTACCAACGACGCCTATCCTTCTGCCTTCCGCTACGCTTTCATCAGGATGAACAGAAAACTGGAGAAGAGCCTCAAGGATCTCATCGACGCGTTCAAGGAGAAGGGTGAGGAATTCAAGGACGTTATCAAGATGGGCCGTACACAGCTTCAGGACGCGGTTCCTATGACCTCCGGCCAGGAGTTCCACGCCTATGCCACCAACCTTGAGGAAGAGGTTCTGAACCTTGAGAGAAACGTGAATCTTCTCTATGAGATCAACATGGGAGGCACCGCAATCGGTACCGGCCTCAATGCCAAGCCTGGTTTCGCAGAGCTTTGCGCCAAGAAGATGACCGAACTCACAGGCGAGAAGTTCATCGCTGCTCCGGATCTCGTGGAGGCCACTCCTGACACTGGCGCCTATGTCAGCTACTCTGGTGCCCTCAAGAGACTGGCAGTCAAGCTTTCCAAGATTTGCAACGACCTCAGGCTCATGGCCTCCGGTCCTCGCTGCGGTCTGAAGGAGATCAATCTTCCGCCTATGGCTCCAGGCTCGTCAATCATGCCTGGCAAGGTCAATCCTGTCATCCCGGAGGTCACCAATCAGGTTTGCTTCAAGGTGATCGGCAACGACATGACCGTCTCATTCGCTGCCGAGGCCGGACAGCTCCAGCTGAATGTCATGGAGCCTGTGATCGCCGAATCCATCATGGAGAGCATAACATGGCTTACCAACGCGATGAACACCCTGCGCGAGAAGTGCATCGAAGGCATCACCGTCAACAAGGAGCGTTGCTACGAGATGGTGAAGAACAGCATCGGCATCGTGACCGCCCTCAACCCGATCATCGGCTACAAGGCCAGCACCAAGGTCGCCAAGGAAGCTCTTGAGACCAACCGCTCTGTCTATGACATCGTCCTTGAGAAAGGCATCCTCACCAAGGAGGAACTCGACAAAGCCCTTGATCCAAAGAATATGATCAGATAACCATTTGATGAATATATCAAAAAGGCCGGCGGATTTTTTTTCTCCGCCGGCCCTTTTTGTAGAATCTCCTATGACAATATATAGGTGAAATATTACTACCTTTGCGTCCGTTTTTATGATTGCAAGGCGATGAAAGCGATAGGGACAGTCCTCTTGTTGGTGCTATCCAACATATTTATGACATTCGCGTGGTACGGCCATCTGAAGCTTCAGGAGATGAAGGTCTCGACGAGCTGGCCGCTCATTCTGGTCATCCTCTTCTCCTGGGGACTGGCGTTTTTTGAATATTGCGCCCAGGTTCCAGCCAACCGCCTCGGATTTACTGGCAACGGCGGCCCGTTCAGCCTTATGCAACTAAAAGTTATCCAAGAGGTTGTCTCCCTCATCGTCTTCACTTTGGTTGTCACCCTCCTCTTCAAAGGCGAGGCTCTCCACTGGAACCACATCGCGGCGTTCGTCTGCCTTGTGCTCGCCGTCTTCTTCGTGTTTCTGAAGTAGCTTCTTCCCCAAAGGTGTTCGGTGGAAAAGACCGGAAAGAATTGCACAGGGAGTGCCGCCCGTGTCCTTCCTGCATGGTTTCCGGCAGCAATTCTGTCATCTGGTATTGGATACATAGCTTCTATATCACGGCGTTGAATTCGCCGTGAATATCTCCGCAAACAATAATGCTCTTTGCGTTAGGAAATGCGTATGTGTGAAATGAATTCATTTCTTCAACGATAGCCAATAGGGGGACAACTTTTCCGTAATATAATCAACGACCTCATTCAGAGGTAAGACTCCCTTGTATTTCATCTTTTTCAAGAATGCGTTCCATTGAGTCTGCTTGATAGGATCATTCTTGAATTCGCCATTGAAAAGAGGGTGATTCTCAGTATATGTCGTTCCTCTATTGCTGAAAACAGAGGCAATTGCTTCAGAAAGGGTTTCCTCATTTACCTTGACACGTGCTGATTCTGACGAAAGAATGGAATATACATCATAGAAGTCTTTCATCCTGCTGTTTGCCAGCGCCCGATCAATCATTGTCTGGAACTTTTCTGCTACAACAGTCTCCAAAGAATAAGCATTGATGCTAACCTCCGGCATATCATCAAGAAGCAAGGGATAATCCAGTTCCTGGGGCTCTGGAACAACAATATCTCCAAACCCAATATCCATAGAAAAAGGTTGTACAATGGTGTCAAGATGAGCTGTCACAGTAACTGTGATGCCGTTATACTCTTTGTCCAAAGAAATATCCTCAACCTTAATGTCATTCTCTCCGTTATCGAACATAAGACCATCTTCAGGGCATTGAATTGCGCAGATCTCTCGGAAAGCTTTTCGAATGGTTTCTTTGTCTCTGCTAATCTTGTCGCCCAGGAAATCAATGTCTTTCGTCGGACGAGCCTTGAACTTTTCGTAGGCGAAGAGAAGTGCACTTCCTTTCAGGCAGAAGTTATCCCGATATTGGCTCATCGACAGCCTGTACAACATCCGCTCTTGGATGTATCTGAGCAGAATCTGCATATATTCGGTTCCAGGCACTGAATCTCGGATGTTCAGGAGTTTGGCCCGAACCGACTTTGCAACATTTTTCTTTTCCATATTACAGCCCCATTTCAAGGTATTGTCTCATTGTTGACAGCACTCTCATTTGTTTTGCGTAATCCATAAGACGGGAAATGTTACGATCCTTGCGCTTGAGATAGTTCCTAAGAATCTCAACAGCCACTTCAGTCCCGATCTTGTTACGAAACTTTACAGCGTCGCAAACGCTTTTCTCAATGCAGAAAATCTTAACCTTATGATTGGCAATGTCAGCTTCTTCAACGCCCATCGTGCAGTATTTCTCTTCCCAATAGCAGAGAATGATGCCAGAAATCTCCGGGGCCACCACTTTCCTGTGCTTTTCTATAGCAACGTAAAATCCATCAGGGATTTGAGTGGTAAGCCCATAATAATCCCACGCGGAATACATGCAAACGACACCGCCGGGGGCGATCCTTTCAACATCTATCATCGTGGTCGCCAGTTCTTCAGGGAGAATATACACACCATTCTTGATTCTGATGACATTGCCGGATTTGATAGCCTTGTTGATTCCATAGTAAGCCCTGGGCTCACGTAGTTCATGAGTCCGTATCGTTCCTCCGCTTGCAGAGATGTCTTGGTAAAACTTGGCCATATGCGTATGATTCGCGACAAATATACGGCTAATTTTTGAAATGGCAGTAGTTTTTTGATAATTCTTTCATGAATCGATATGACCTTCGGATACTGCCCCTGTTCCCATTTTTGAAACAGTCGCTCAGAAGCGCATAGAAAGCCGTTTTTGCGAAAAACCTTATAATCTATGTCACTTTTCAGCGATAGTGACGCGAAAAATAATAATTCTATTAATGCTGGGTGTCTTATAGGGAAAATATACTGATGGTTTCCATGTTTGAGCGAGAAAAACTTTAACTTTGTAGAAATACGTTGAGACTATGACAACGCAAGAAATACTCAATCTTTGTGGGAAAGGTGAGCAGACACCCGTCCAAATGAAGGAACGGGTCACTGATGCGTATGAGTTGGGGAAAGAAATGGTTTGCTACGCCAATGAGCGGGGAGGCGGATTGATTATCATCGGCGTCAATGATAAAACGGGAAAGGTCAATGCGCTTTCACGCACGGAGGTGCAGGAGCAAACAGGGCTTCTTTCCCAAATCGCAACCGACCAAGTCCATCCCGCCGTTTCCATCAAAGCTGAAAACGTTGATGTCCCTGGCGGGCAATTGATAGCCGTTACAGTCCTTGAGGGCATCAATAAGCCATACAAGGACAACAAGGGAATTGTCTGGGTTAAGAACGGCGCTAACAAGCGTCGCATCGTTGACAACGCAGAGATTGCCGAGATGATGTCCGATAGCGGCACATTCCGAACAAGATGAGGCTCTCATCCCCGGAGCAACTATTGCGGACCTGGATATGAATGTTGTCAAGACCTACCTAACAAAGAGGTTTGAGGCGTCCTACAAATCCAAGGATTTGACTTATGAGCAGATACAGGATGCTTCCGCTGACGAGCTTGTTAGTTTGGCGGCATCTGGAATGACGGTTGAACGCTTGTTGAAGAACTTTGGGCTCATTCGTTCTGATGGCGGCATCACCTATGCGGCGATGCTGTTGTTCGGCAGACATCCATGGCGTTGGCTTCCTACTGCCACAGTCAAATGCGTCAGCTTTATCGGGAACAGCCTAGGGGGAACTGAGTTCCGTGATAAAATGGATGACTTGGATGCCGATGGCGGCATTCTTATCCAGTATGAAGCTATGATGGCTTTTCTCAAGCGGAATCTTCACAATGTTCAGGTGGATTCTGATTTCAACTCTCCTGGACAACTGGAGATACCTGTTGGCGCACTGTCCGAAATATGTTCCAATGCCCTCCTGCATCGTTCTTACAGTTGGGAGGCGCCTATTCGGGTGTTTGTCTTTGATAACCGTGTAGAGATCCATAGCCCTGGCGCCCTTCCGGGCGGATTGGAGGTTGAGGATGTCCTATCTGGTACATCCCTTCCGCGGAACAAGATGCTTTTTACTCACGGAGCATTTTTACTACCCTATTCAGGCATTGGCAGCGGTTTCCTTCGTGCTCGTGAACTGGATGACAAAATGGAGGTCGTTAACGACACCAAGAAGAAAGAGGTCATAGTTACTTTTTGGCGGGGAAGTAACCAAGAACGTGTCAGAGTAACGGAGTTTGGTAACGGAGTAACCAAGAAAAGTAACGGAGCTCAACAAAAAGTAACGGAGTCGAGTAACGGAGTTGCACCATCAAAAGTCAAATTGCCGGGGAAGGAACAAGACATTATTAACTTTTGCACGGTCCCTAGAACAGCAGCAGAAATCCTATCAAGGATGGGCTTGACAAATCAGACTAAGAATAGAAAAAAACACATTAATCCTCTTGTGGAGCAAGGGAGACTTAAACTCACGATTCCTGATAAGCCGAATGATCCAAACCAGAAATATGTAAAGGCATAATGAAAGATCGGGCTAAACGAATTGCAAAGTATTACAACCAATGCAAACTGCCGAAATGGGCGACTGTGTTGGGCGTTGTGTTGTTGGCCTTCGGCATCGTGGCGGCTGGTGTGACGGCCATTTTCCACGATAAGTATTCGTCCATCTTTGATGCATGGGAATCTGCCCTAACAAATGTCTGGTTCATAGCCTTTATCGCATTGGTGGGCGTCGGCGCCTTGATCTCGCTCGGATATCCTCTCTTGACATTGATTGGCGCCTGGATATGGACTATATTCGCAAAGCCGGAGCCGTTAGTTCTGGAGTTGAAGAGTTGAAGAGGAGTTAGAAGTTGATCTCAATAGTACGTGCAAACTTCCAACCGCCCGATAAGTCGCCAAAATGTCGCCAAAAATTGAGATACCAAAAGAGCTAACCGCTGAAAATCAGTCAGTTAGCCCTTTTTAAGGTGCCTCGGGCGGGAATCGAACCCGCACGGACATTTCTGTCCAAGGGATTTTAAGTCCCTCGTGTCTACCATTTCACCACCAAGGCGATAGATTACAAAGTTACTAAAAAAATGTCATTGATTAAGAAAATCACGATCAAACAGTCTGATTTTTTAGCGGACAGACGGGGCTAATAGTATTTCTTCTCCTGCTGGTAGAGGGCTATGAAGATGAAAATCAGGATGGTGAATGCCCACAGGGACGAACCTCCGTAACTCAGCAACGGCAGAGGGATGCCGATCACGGGCATGAGGCCTATGGTCATCCCGATGTTGATGAAAAGGTGCATGAATATGCAGGAGGCTACACAGTAGCCGTAGATGCGGGTAAACGCCTCCCGGCTTTTCTCGGCATCAGAGATGATCCTCAGGATCAGGAAAACATAGAGGGCTATCACAACAAAGCAGCCAATGAAGCCCCACTCCTCACCTACCGTGCAGAAGATGAAGTCTGTGCTTTGCTCCGGCACAAAACCGAACGTGGTCTGCGTGCCGCCGAGGAATCCTTTCCCGGTAAGACCGCCCGATCCGATCGCGATCATGCTCTGGTTGACATTGTAGCCCACACCGGCGGGATCCTCTTTCATGCCAAGGAGAACCTCTATCCTTTTTCGCTGATGATCCTGGAGTATGTTATTGAAAATAAATTCGGTGGAGAAGACCAAGGCAACCCCGGCGACCAGACCGAGAGCGGACATCGACAGGAATCTCCGGCGTGACTTGTAGCCCTTGATGATCATGAATGGAACGGCGCAGACGCACATGCCGATCAGTATGTACAGCGGCTTGATCTTCCCGGCGATGCCCTCCGGATTGAACTTGCCAAGGATCCATGGCAGGAGGCACATCAGCAGGAACAGTCCCGCGCCGACCCAGAGCATGGCGTTGAACTTGCCAGACTCCATCAGGTTGCAAAGAAGGATGATCCCTGCCAGCACGAGCAGCGACACGTACGGCGACACCGTCAGCGTCAGTATGAAAAGCAGTGCCGCCGCGCCGATGCAGAATATCCACCAACCTGAGAATCCTTCCCGGTACATCACGAATATGAAGCCGACGTAGACGAGAGCTGATCCAGTCTCGCTCTCCGCCAGGATGACAAGCATCGGGACTCCGAGAATCAACGCGGTGAGCATGAAGTCCTTGAATTTGGTGATCTTGAAGTTGACCTGGCTCATCAGCGTGGCCAGAAGCAGGGATGTCGTGATCTTTGAGACTTCGGCGGGCTGGAACCTGACGGGACCGAACTCGAACCAGGACCGGGATCCTTTGACCTCCACGCCAAGGAATATCACGCCTACAAGCAGGCACATGACAAACAGGTACAGCGGCACCGAGGCGCTTTCCCAGAACTGTGCGTTGATCACAAACAGAATCAGAGCCGCAAGTCCGAGCGCCGTGAGTATCCAGACGAACTGTTTGCCGGAGCGGAAATTATAATCGAATATGCTGGCGGGACCGTCGGAATGGATCGAGGCATAGATGTTGACCCATCCGATGATGATGAGGAGCAGGTAGGTGACCACCAGCGCCCAGTCAACACTCTTCTTTATGCCTCTGTCCGAAAAGTTCTCCATCGCTCAACTATTTATAGGCCTTGACCCTTGACATGAGATTACCCTGAAGAACCCTGTCCTCAAGTCCGCGGCGCTGGTCGCTGATCTCTCCGTTGAGATATTTCTCAACCAGCAGGGACGCGATAGGTGCGGCCCATGTCGCTCCGAACCCGGCGTTCTCTATGTAGGCGGCAACGGCGATCTTCGGGTTGTCCTTCGGGGCGAAACAGATGAACACCGAGTTGTCCGCACCGCGAGGATTCTGCGCCGTTCCGGTCTTTCCGCAGATGTCCAGGCCGGGAACAGCGGCAATGGAGGCCGTGCCTCCGGACCCGAAACCGCTGTTGACCGCCCTCCACATGCCTTGCGTCACCTTCTTGAAATTCGTCGTGTCAACCATCGTGTACTGCCTCTCGTAATATTTCGGATCAATCTCGACCCCTTCCGACGCTTTCACGATGTGTGGAATCCTGTACCACCCTCTGTTGGCGACGGTCGCCGCGAGGTTGGCGATCTGCATGGGCGTGGCTCCGACCTCGCCCTGGCCGATGGAGATGGAGATGATCGTGGTGAATTTCCATCCTCCCTTGCCGTAGATCTTGTTGTACGTCTTTGATGTCGGCAGAGTCCCGCCCAACTCGGCGGGAAAGTCCGTGCCCAGCTTGTGTCCGAAGCCGAAACTTTGGACATATTCGTTCCATTTGTCGAGCGCCTCGCCGATGTCGCGGTATTTCTTGTTTTCAAGAATATTCCTGAGCACGTAGCAGAAATAACCGTTGCAGGACATCATGATGGCCTCTTCAAGCACGAGAGGGGATTTGTGCACGTGGCATCCGAGCTTGCGGTTGCCGAAATGGTAGCCCTGGCTGCAAGGGTAGGCCATCTCGGTGGTGAGGGTGCCTTCCTGAAGCCCGATCAGGCCGTTCACAAGCTTGAACACCGATCCCGGAGGGTACGGAGCCTGTACTGCCCTGTTGAACATCGGCTTGTGTGGATCCTTGATGATTTCGTCGTAGTGCTGGCCGATGTCCGCCAGCATGCTCACATCGACTCCAGGGCTGGAGACAAGCGTCAGGATCTCGCCGGTCTTCGGCTCGATGGCCACAAGGCTGCCGACCTTGTTCCTCATCAGATCCTGACCGTACTGCTGGAGATCCGCGTCGATCGTCGTGTGGATGTCGTGTCCAGGGACGGCCTCCTTGTCCATCTCCCCGTCCTTGTAGCGCTGCTCTATCTGGTTGCGGGAGTTGCGCAGGTAGATATGGTAGCCTTTCTCGCCTCGGAGTTCCTTTTCGCGGGCCGCCTCGATGCCTGTCTTCCCGGCGTAGTCTCCGGAACGATATTCCCCGGAATGCTTCTCGATGTAGTTCGCGTCCACCTCGGAGACGTAACCCAGCAGGTTTCCTCCGGCGTTGACAGGGTAGTCCCGGATGCTTCTGGCCTGCCCCCTGAATCCCGGAAAGTTGTACTGAAGTTCGGCGAACTGCATGTAGGTTTCTGGTTTTATCTGCTTGAGCATCACGACGCTCTGGTAGCCGATACGGCGGCGGTTTCTGGCATATTCAGCCATCTTGTCCCTGATGAATTCCGGGGACACGTTAAGGGTGTTGGCCAGCATCAGTGTGTCGAACCGCTTGACTTCCCTCGGGGTGACAAGGATGTCGTAGGTTACTTTGTTGCTGACGATGATCTTGCCGTTGCGGTCGTAGATGATGCCTCTGGTCGGGTAGATGATGTCATAGACCATCGAGTTGTTCGACGCGTTGATCTTGTACTTGTCGTCAATGATCTGGATGTAGAACAGTTTTCCGAGTATGATGGCGGCGACCACCAAAAGGCCTATGATCAAGGCTTTCCCTCTACCTTCTGTCTTCATAGGTCAGCAGGTTGATGATGCAGATCGACGCAAGGTAACTGGCCAGCATCGAGAGTCCGACTCTTGCCGCGATGAACCAGAACGGCCTTGTTCCGGCACAGTCGGCTATGGTGTAAACCAGCAGGAACAGTGTGGTCATCAGGATGATGGCAAGGGAAACCCTCGCGAATCCATATTTCCGGACAGTGACATTCTCCTTTTGCTCGAAAGGCTCGTTGCCGAAGAACATCCCTATGACCGGGCGCCGCAGGAGTGCGACCGGAACCAACGACATCGCATTGATTCCAAGGGCCCCTTCGGCGAAGAAATCCACGGCCAGTCCGGAGGCGAAGGCGATCAGCATTGCTTGGATGGTTCCTGTCTTGGTAGGTATGCAAAGCACCATCACCGGCAGGATCGTCATCATCATGTAGGGCGTGAAATGGAAGTAGTTGCTCAGAATCATCTGGGCGACCGTCAGCAGAATGTAGGTGAACGCGAAACTGTTTCTCATTTCTCCGGCTGTTCTTCTTGTTTTTCAATGGCTTCGATCTCCGCGGCTCTTGTATTTGAGACGATGGTGACATATTTCAGAGCCTTGTGGTTCTGAAACAGGTCAACCTTGATCTCGTTGGTGGCTCCGTTGATGATCTTGGATTCTCCCGCCACGCCGATGGGAATGTCAGGAGGGAAGATTGTGGAGTACCCGCTGGTATAGACCGTGTCGCCCGGGGCGAACTTGAACTGGAGCGGGATCTCCTTGAGGATAGCCCTGTCAGAGCCGGTACCGTCCCATGCAAGAGGTCCGACCGCCCCGGAATTCCCGATCCTCGCGCTGA
Source organism: uncultured Alistipes sp. (assembly GCA_900544195.1). Taxonomy (GTDB): domain Bacteria; phylum Bacteroidota; class Bacteroidia; order Bacteroidales; family UBA932; genus Cryptobacteroides. Next base: position 18,100 of record UQUJ01000012.1, read on the forward strand.
TGAACAGCTCGGTGTTTAGGAACGAGATGGCGTAGGAATAGTGGCTGCTGACCGCATCGACTATCCCGATCACACCTTTGTCGGTGATTATGCCGGAATTGCGCGTGACCCCGTCCTCGCTGCCTTTGTCGATGATCAGGTAGTTGTGCTGGGTGTTTGTGCTGGACTTGATGATGGTGGCGGGGATGTAGTTGAATCCGTTGTCCGCCAGTACCGGTTTGGATGCCGGATCGGCCTCTCTGGCCGCCAGTTCGTAGCCCCGTACCAATTTCTGCAGCCGGTCATTTTCCAGAGCCAGCTCGTCATTCTGTCTTTTGAGGGAGAAGTAGTTGGATACGGACTGTGACGCGCCCCATGTCCTGGCCATGAATCCGTGTGAGATTCTGGCTATCCAAAGCCTTTGGATCTGGTTGTTGCGGGAGAGCATTAGAACAGAGGCTATCTCCAGAATGATGAAGACCGCGACTGTAAGAATGTTCCGGACGACAGATCTTTCCTTAGGCATTATCTCATCAGGAATGAGTAGTTGGATGTCTTTTTAAGCGCTATGCAGGTACCTCTCGCCACGGCGCGGAGAGGATCCTCGGCGACATGGAACTGGATGTTGACCTTCTCGGTGAACCTTTTCGCGAGGCCGCGCAGCAACGCACCGCCGCCGGAAAGGAATATTCCGTTCTCCACGATGTCTGAATACAGTTCCGGAGGAGTCAGTTCCAGAACATGAAGGATTGATGACTCCAGCTTCGCTATGGATTTGTCCAGGCAGTGGGCTATCTCCTGATAGGTGACAGACACCTCGACAGGATGGGCTGTCATAAGGTTAGGACCTCTGACGATGTGTGGCTCCGGTTCTTCGTCAAGATCCGGAATCACGGCTCCCACGGCAATCTTGATCTCCTCGGCGGTAGTCTCGCCGATCTTGATGTTGTGCTGCTGGCGCATGTAGTACTGGATGTCGCTGTTGAACACATCTCCGGCGGTGTTGATGCTCTCCTGCACCACGATGCCACCAAGGGAGATCACGGCGATCTCGGCGGTGCCTCCACCTATGTCAACCACCATGTTGCCTCTCGGCGCCTCGACGTCGAGACCGATACCAAGAGCCGCGGCCATAGGCTCGTAGATGAGATAGACATCCCTGCCTCCGGCGTGTTCGCAGGAGTCACGCACGGCACGGATCTCCACCTGCGTGCTTCCGGACGGGATTCCCACCACAATCTTGAGGTTCGGTGTGAAAATGGACGTTCTCTTGTTGTTGACCTGCTTGATGAATCCCTTGATCATCATCTCGGCGGCGTTGAAGTCCGCGATCACGCCGTTCCTGAGAGGCCTGATTGTCTTGATTCCGGGATTTGTGTGCTCGTGCATGAGCTTGGCCTGCCTACCGATCGCGATGCATTTGCCCGTGTTGTTGTCTATCGCGACAATGCTCGGCGCGTCCAGCACAATCTCGTCATTCCTGAAAATGACGGTGTTGGCCGTTCCAAGATCCATTGCTATCTCTTGAGTCAGAAATGAAAATGCCATAACTGAATATATCCGATTCTTTAAAATTTAAAAAGTATACTATACAACTTGTAAATATACAAAAAAAGTTATATTTGTGAGGAATTATATGAGCAGAAAAAGAATATTAATCGTTATGGCCGCCGGAAGTGGCGTCAGGATGGGGGCTTCCGTACCGAAACAGTTTCTGGATTTGGGTGGGATCCCTGTCCTTCGAAGGACCATCGAAGCGTTCGTCTCGGCGGTTCCGGACATCAAGGTGGTCACCGTTCTTCCGGAGGATCATATTCCTTTCTGGAAGGAATATTGCCTGTCTTCGGGATTCAATTGTCCTCAGACATTGGTTTCCGGAGGCTTCACACGCTTCCATTCCGTAAGAAATGCGTTGAAGAAGGTCCCGGACGGAGCGATTGTCGCCATTCACGACGGAGTGCGGCCGCTTCTCTCGGCGGAATTGATAAGGAATATGTTCGCGCGGATGGATTCAGGTGGTGTCAGGGCTCTCATTCCGGTAATCCCTTCCGTGGACACCCTGAAGGTCATCGACCGGGTGAAGGATCAGGACGGGAACGAGGTTATGGTCTCCCCTGAGGGAGAGGTGGTGGACAGAAGCCGGATTTTCGGAGCCCAGACCCCGCAGATGTTTCTGTCAGAGGACATCAAGTCGGCATATTCACAAGCCTTTGACACCGCTTTCACTGACGATGCCTCTGTGGCGCGTAAAAATGGAATACCCCTCTCCTTCTGTGACGGAGAGAGGTATAACTTCAAACTGACATCTCCCGAGGATCTGTCCCTCGCGAGGCTGATTATTTCGTCTTCTTCGAGAACTCGGCAGGCTGGTAGGTAGTCCGTTTGTAGTCCTTCACCCAGACCTGGCGCTCGATCGCCTGGTCAAGGGAGATCATTGTTTCCGTTGACTGGATGTAAGGGATGTTCTGGATCGTGTTGATCAGAATCTCCATAAGGTGATCGTTGTCAAAACAGTACGCCTTAAGGAGCAGGGCTGCCTTGCCTGTGACGAAATGGCATTCCACAATCTCGGCGATCTTCTTGAGGTTGGCCACGACTTCAGGATACTTGTCCGCTTCCGAGAGCGTCACGCTGATGAACGCACACACGTTAAGTCCCAGAGCCTGAGGTTTTACGAGCAGTCTGGATCCTGTGATGACTCCGTTGGTCTCCAACCTTTTCACCCTTTGATGAATGGCGGCGCCGGAAACACCGCACTCACGGGCGATTTCCAGGAAAGGCATCCTGGCGTTGTTGACCAGAAAGGAAAGGATTTTCTGGTCAATCTGATCGATGTGATAAGTTGCCATTGCTTTCGATTTATAACTAAACAACCGCTAAATTATATAAAAAATCTTAAAATATCAAGATTTCTTAAAACGACGGCGTACTTTTTCCGTTGGTTTTGAATTGTTAATGATCTCCAGGCAGGCGGTTTCGGTCAGAGTGGCCGCATCTGTTCCTTTCGGAATCCTGTAGTTGGAGCCGGCGTGCTTGATGTAAGGACCATAGCGGCCGTTGATGATCTGGATGTCGTTGTCGGGATATTCAGTCATCACTGAACTGGCCGCGCTTTTGTTCAGGCCTTCGTCGATGATCGTAGAGCACTCCTCCAGTGTGACCTTGAGAGGGTCTTTCCCTCTCGGAAGCGAGAAATTCTTGTCTCCGTACTTGAGGAATGGTCCGAAACGGCCTTTCAGGGCGATGACATCAACTCCGTTGTACTGTCCCACGGTGCGTGGCAGCTGGAACATTTTGAGTGCCTCGTCAAGGGTTATGTTCTCGATGAGCTGATCCCTGCCGAGGGACGCGTACTGGGCTTTCTCGCCCTCTCCCTTCTGGATGTAAGGGCCGAATTTGCCGAACTTGGCGATGATCTTGTTGCCTTCCTCGTCAGTTCCGAGATCCTTGGACACATGGCTGTAGTTGCCGTCATGCAGCACCTCGTCCACCTTCTTGTGGAAAGGAGAGTAGAACTCACCGATCACCTCGTTCCAGACCAGATTGCCGCTGGCGATCTGGTCGAACTCCTTCTCGACGTTGGCCGTGAAGTCATAGTCCATGATGTCGGTGAAGTACTTCTCAAGGTAGTCAGTCACGATCATTCCTATCTCCTGTGGCAGCAGCTTGCCCCTCTCGGCGCCAACTGTCTCGGTTCTGGAGGTTTCGGAAATTCCGCCGTTCTTCAGCTCCAGTTCATTGACAGCGACTTTCCTGCCTTCCTTGTCACCCTTGACGATGTAGCCGCGCCCCGTGGTAAGGGTCGCGATGGTCGGGGCATATGTTGAAGGACGCCCGATACCAAGCTCCTCAAGCTTCTTGACCAGAGTGGCTTCCGAATATCTCGGCGGAGCGGCGGTGAACTTGCATTCCGCTTTTATCCCCTTCTCCTCCATCGGAGTTCCGACCTGAAGGTCAGGGAGCATCACCTCCTCTTCCTCCGGGTCCTGATTGTCCGTGCCTTCGATGTACAGTTTCAAGAATCCGTCGAACAGAACCTGTGTCGCCTGGGCGTTGAACCTCTCGGACCTCTTGTCCGAAGAGACCCTGAGGGTCGTGTTGAGGACTTTCGCGTCGGCCATCTGGGATGCGACGGTTCTTTTCCAGATCAGATTGTAAAGTTTCTGCTCCTGGGCTGTCCCCTCGATCTCCGTGTTCTCTATGAAAGTAGGGCGGATCGCCTCGTGAGCCTCCTGCGCACCCTTACTGTGGGTCTTGAACTGGCGTGGTTTTGAATATTCAGGGCCGAAGTTCTCCGTTATGAACTTCTTCGCCGTGCCGAGGGCCAGGGCGGACAGGTTTGTGGAGTCCGTTCTCATGTAGGTGATGAGACCCCGCTCGTAGAGACTTTGGGCCACCCTCATGGTCATGCTCACCGGGAAATGAAGTTTCCTCGCGGCCTCCTGCTGAAGAGTGGAGGTCGTGAACGGGGCCGTAGGATAGCGGTTGGCCTCTTTTTTCTCGACGTCGGAAACCGTGAATGTGGATCCTATGCAGTCCTGAAGGAACGCGCGCACCTCCTCAAGCGTCTTGAACCTTGTGTCAAGGACAGCCTTGACCTTCACTGAGGCCGGCAGACCTGCAGGGTGGAAGAATGCCTCGACCTTGTAATATGCCTCGTTCTCGAATCCCATGATCTCCTTTTCCCTTTCTACCACAAGCCTCAGGGCCACAGACTGCACGCGTCCGGCCGAAAGCTTCGGCTGGATCTTTCTCCACAGGATAGGGGAAAGCTCAAATCCCACAAGCCTGTCCAGAACCCTGCGCGCCTGCTGGGCGTTGACAAGGTTCATGTCTATGGAGCGCGGATTCTGCACCGCGTTCACTATCGCGTCCCTTGTTATCTCGTGAAATACGATTCTCCTTGTCTGCGCCTCCTTCAGTCCGAGAGTCTCGTAGAGATGCCAGGAGATGGCCTCTCCCTCCCGGTCCTCATCGGACGCAAGCCACACTGTGGAAGCGCTTTCCGCCGCCTTTTTCAGCTCCGCGACCACCTTCTTCTTGTCGGAAGGTATCACATATTCCGGAGTGAAGCCTTTCTCCACATCCACGCTCAGCTTCTTGTCTTGAAGATCCCTGATGTGACCGAAGCTGGATTTCACCACGTAACCGTTGCCCAGGAATTTCTGTATGGTCTTGGCCTTGGCCGGAGACTCGACGATAACTAGATTGTCTGCCATATTGTACTATTTTACAAGCATTTCATAGATAGTTTGCCATTTCAATCTGCAAAGTAAGCCACAAACTGGGCAATTTTCCAAATTTTGTTATAAATTTGTCCTTATTATGACCGAATCGACTCGAAAGAAAATTACAAAGTGGTTCTGGATTCTGATAACGTTTCCGGTGCTGCTTCTCATCGTTATGATATTCCTTGTCTGGGCCTTCGCTGACATCCCGTCCTTCAAGGATCTGGAGAATCCGGACAATAAACTGGCCACGCAGGTCATCGCCGAGGATGGCGAGATACTGACCACATTCCACATAGAGAACAGAACCTATGTCTCCTACGACGAGATCTCTCCGAATCTTGTCCATGCGGCCGTGGCCACGGAGGATGTGCGTTTCTACAAGCATTCCGGAATTGACTTCAAGGGACTTGGCCGCGTGCTTGTCAAGACGATCGTGCTGCGCAACTCCAGCCAGGGGGGAGGAAGCACGATCACCCAGCAACTTGCCAAAACCCTCTATCCGAGGGCTGACGTGGGACGCAGGATTCCGGGAATATACCACGCAAAGATGGTGTGGGTCAAGCTTAAGGAATGGATCACGGCCGTCAAGCTGGAAAGGGACTACACCAAGGACGAGATCATGACGATGTACCTCAATTCCATATTCTTCGGCAGTGGGGCATACGGCGTGCGCGCGGCTTCGGAGACATTCTTCGGGAAGCTGCCGTCAGAGCTTACGGTCGAGGAGAGCGCCATGCTTGTGGGCATGGTCAACAAGCCTACGAGGTACAATCCGGCCATCAATCCGGACAAGGCCCTGACCAGAAGGAACTTCGTCATCGGTCAGATGGAGAAGGCCGGCTATCTGGACAAGGCCCAGAGGGATTCCATACGTCTGATACCAATCGAGCTCAACTACGAGGTTCAGGATCACAACGCCGGTCTGGCCCCTTATTTCAGGGACATGGTACGTCGTGTCATGAACGCCAGAAAGCCGCGCAAGTCAGACTATTACACTGTCGAGGACTATTCGGCGGACTCTCTTGCCTGGACATCCGACGACCTGTACGGCTGGCTTGAGAAGAACAAGAAGGCCGACGGCTCGAAGTACGATCTTGACAGGGATGGACTCAGGATCTACACGACCATCAACTACAAGATGCAGAAATATGCCGAGGAGGCTGTGGCCGAGAGAATCCGGGATCTTCAGGCGGATTTCCGGCGGGATCTGCGGAGCAAGACCAACAAGCCATTCTCGAACGACATCGACACCGAGACCAGGGACAGGGTCATGCGACAAGCAAGGCGGTGGAGTGACCGTTATCGTGTCCTTAAGAAAGAAGGCAAGACCGAGGCGCAGATCCTCAAGACATTCTCGCAGCCTGTCAAGATGCGTGTGTTCGCCTATAATAAGAAAGGTTACGCCGACACGACCATGACTCCGGACGATTCGATCCGTTACTACAAGTCGATTCTCCGCACGGCCTTTGTGGCCATGGAGCCGGGGACGGGACATGTCAAGGCTTATGTCGGAGGTCCTAACTACCGTTATTTCAAGTATGACAATGTCCGTCAGGGCAAACGTCAGGTCGGCTCGACAATCAAGCCGTTCCTCTACACGCTGGCGATGCAGGAGGGTATGACTCCGTGCGACAAGGTCGTGAACCTTCCGCAGACGTTCGTCCTTCCTGACGGCAACACCTGGACCCCTCGAAGCACCGACAAGGAGCAGTGGATCGGTAAGACCGTCACACTGAAATGGGGTCTCACGAACAGCTCGAACAACATCTCAGCTTACCTGATGAAGCAGTTCGGCCCGGAGGCGATGGCGGACATGATGCGCAGGATGGGCATTCAGAGCCATATTGACGAGGTGCCGGCGCTTTGCGTCGGACCGGCGGATCTTTCGCTATGGGAGATGGTGGCCGCCTACAACACGTTCCCGTCAAGGGGAGTCTATATCGAACCGCTCTTTGTGACAAGAATTGAGGACAACCAAGGCAACGTCATCAGCGAGTTCACGAACCGCAAGCGTGAGGCGATAGGGGAGAACACGGCCTACCTGATGGTGAACCTCATGGAAGGTGTGGTTCAGGGTGGTACCGCAAGCAGACTCCGCTACCGCTACAAGCTTATGGGCGAGATCGCCGGAAAGACCGGAACCACCAACGACAACGCCGACGGATGGTTCATAGGCTACACTCCGACTTTGGTGGCGGGAATATGGACGGGCGCGGAAGACAGGCAGGTGCACTTCCAGTCGATCACCTATGGACAGGGCGCGCACATGTCCCTCCCGACTTGGGGAATATTCATGCGCAAGGTCATCGCCGACGGCACTTTGGGTGTCTCGGAGAACGATAGGTTCATAGCTCCGGCCGGAGTGACATTGAACCTTGGCTGTACCGGAGGAGACGAGGACGCCGCCACCGATGTGCAGCAGAAGACGGAAGATTATTATTTTGAGTAATAAAGGAATAATATACTGATATGGGCAAGTACCAGAGGATTGCAGTGATTTATGGAAGCGACTCTTCGGAATGGGAGGTCGCATGCCGCAGCGGGGAGTTTGTCGCTTCCCGCATCGACGGGACGAAGTACGATGTCTATGAGATTTTCGCGCGTTTCGGCAAATGGTCGCTGGTGGCCATGAAGAAACGGGATGCCATGAGGATCCCTTTCGCCGAGGGCGCCAGACCTGAGATTGACAAGACAGACTTTTCCGTCAAGGTGTACGGAGAGAAGATCAATTTTGACTATGCCTACATAGTTCAGCACGGAACTCCGGGCGAGAACGGTCTGCTTCAGGGGTATCTTGAGATGCTTGGGATTCCGTTCAGCAGCTGCAGCGCGTTTGTCTCCGCCGTCGCCTTTGACAAGTTCGCATGCAAGAGTTACCTGCGTGATGTCGATTTCGTGAAATGTGCTCCTGATGTCTTTGTCCGCAACGGAATGGACATTGATGCGGTCTGCCGCAAAGTGGTGGAGAAGCTGACATTTCCCGTGTTCGTGAAGCCTACAGACGGAGGCTCAAGCTTTGGAATCACCAAGGTACGCAGGGCGGAAGACTTGCCGGAGGCCATTCAGTTCGCTTTCTCCGAAGGACCTTCGGTCATTATTGAGCAGGGGATTACCGGTCAGGAGTTCACCTGCGCGGCTTACTCGGATCCGGAGGGCGTGAAATCCCTGCCGGTTATCCAGGTCATCACAGAGAACGACTATTTCGACTATGACGCCAAGTACAACGGCCACAGTCAGGAGATCTGTCCTGCGCCGATCGATGACAGCATGAGCGGGCATATTCAGGAAGTGAGCAAAAGAATATATTCCCAGCTCGGATGCGCCGGTGTGGTGAGGATGGACTACATTCTTGCCGAGGACGGCCTTTACTTCTTGGAAGTCAATACTATCCCTGGAATGACAAGTGCCTCTCTCGTGCCTAAGATGATCCGCACGGCCGGACTTGACATCACTGATTTCCTGACGGGAATCATTGAGAATTCCTAATGTTCAATTCTAACTCTTAAATTTTCAAGCTTATGCTATTGAAGGATTTCCTTAATGAAGGAGCCTCACGGCTGGAGACTCTCTATCCGACAAAAGAGGCAAGGAACATCATGCTGATGCTTTGCGAGAGCAGGATCGGCACGAAAAGCTATACGCACATTGTGGAGCCGGAGTATCAGATCAAGGACAAGGCACTTGATGGGCTTAATGCGGATTTGGAGCGTCTGGCCTCTGGTGAGCCGGTCCAGTACGTCATGGGATACGCTGATTTCTGTGGGCTGAGGTTCAAGGTCACACCGGATGTGCTTATTCCGCGTCCTGAGACCGAGCTCCTGTGCCGTGAGGCCATCAAGATAGGATTGAGGATGCAGAGGATGAGAAAAGCCTACGGAAAGTCCGCAAGGCCGGTCAGAATTCTGGATTTCTGCACAGGCTCCGGGTGTATCGCATGGACTGTGGCATTGAATATTCCGGGAGCGGAAGTGATTGGTGTGGACATCTCAGAGGGTGCTGTCGCCGTGGCCGCCGGACAGGATTTCATCTCGAAGCCAAAGGAGACGGAAGTGGTGGCTCCGCGTTTCGTTGTCGCTGACATTCTCGCCGAGCCTCAGAGCTTTGCGGAGGGTGATTTTGACCTGATTCTGAGCAATCCTCCATACATCATGGAGTCGCAGAAGGCACAGATGAGAGCCAATGTCCTCAATTTCGAGCCTTCAACGGCTCTGTTCGTGAAAGACGAGGATCCGTTGGTCTTCTACCGTTCGATCGCGAAGCTCTCAAGTGAGCTTCTGGTGCCGGAGGGCAAGGGTATGGCCGAGATAAACGAACTTTTGGGACCGGAGACAGCAAAGGTTTTCAGTGACGCCGGATTCCCGAAAACTGAGGTCATCAAGGATTTTTACGACAAAAACCGCTTTGTCTTCTATTCTAAATAGGCATTGTACGCATCTCAGAACTTGATTTTTACAAATAGCCGTGGAATTTTTGTCTCCACGGCTATTTTTGTGTCCCTTTGTACCGAAAAACAACTTTAAACTCGTTTAAAATGAAGAATTTCAGTACAAGGAAAAGGTTTACGGCATCGGTGGTGCCGGCCTTTGCGGTGGCGGTGGCCTTGCTCTCATCCGCATGTGACAGAATCGACTCCTCTTATGTCAGGCCGGCGACGGCGGAAAGTCCTGTGTCATCGGATCTTTCTCCGGAAGGCGTGGCCAGAATGTTGTCGGGACTTCCATTGACAATCGAACACGTCAGGGAGGTCTTTAATGGCGTAAGTTCCTCTGCATCCAATGGCTATGATGAGGAATATCCTTTTGCGAACATGCTCTCACAGCCTGGCTCCGGAGTCGGGGATGAATTGCTGCGGACCCGTTCGGCTCACGAATATCCCAGTCCACTGCGTTCGCTTGTCGATTCTGCTCATGATGGCATTCCTGGCACAAGGGCTGTGTCTTATATGGATGCGCTTGCCGATGCCGGGCTTCAGATTTATTGGCCATATTCAGAGGATTGGGACGGAGTGACCATGCCGGTGATAACGTTCAATCCGTATGAGGTGGCGACATTCTCCAATCAGGCCGCACATGTCCGTCTGAGTGATGGTTCCAACATCGGTTTCTTGAGGGAACAACTGCCAGGAGGCTCATGGATAGTAAAGGAAGTTGTTGTGGATGAGGAATATGCCAAACGTAATCCTGTGTGGGTCGTCAACCAAAATGAGGATTCGTCCTACATGACCCCTCAGATGATTGAAGCCTTATGCCCGGAGCGTTCAGCCCAGATTCTGACAAGATCCTATTACGATTGCAGGACTTTGGTCCTCAAGGAGTTCAAGGCTCACAGAAACTACGACTCCTGGTTCGCCGGCGGCTCCGAGTTCTTTGTGAAGTGTGGAGCGTTGAACGGATTCTCTGCCAAGACCGAAGAGGAACTCAAGCTTTACAGCCCGTCGGTCACGGACATGATGATCAATGTCAAGCGTAAGCAGGTCGGGAAGTCTATCCGGTTCAACACTGTTGTCGTGTCTGAATGGACTCCTCAGCTGGAGGAATGTGTCTTCCTGATGATCGAGGATGATGGCGGCAAGCAGACCTCCTGGAAAGCCAGTGGTCTTGTGAAGATCAAATCCAAGTCCTATGGCTTCGAGGTTGAGCTTCCTTTCCGCCGCAACGATGACCTTGTCTGGCGCGGCAAGCTATCCAGCAACTATTTCGAGAAGTACAACGGCAAGCCGAACCGCTTCGGCGACGTCAGTGTCACCTTCAGTTTCCTGTAGCCTCTGACTGTTTGACCATTTCACAACCCAGACGCTTCGGCAAGCCCGGCGACATAGGGTCATTTTGAATATGAATGGATTTGAAATGTTCCGTAAATAGGGATTTTTCGCTTAAAAAATTTTTGTTTACGGAACATTTGTGTAATTTTGTATTAAGTAACGCTATATGAGAATCGTTTCGCATAGAAAACTGAAAGAATTCTACGAGCAAGCCGGGCATGAGGATGCGAGGATACCACTTGAGCGTTGGTACCATACCGTTGAGGAGGCAAAGTGGCATTCTTTTGCGGAAATGAGGATGTTCTTTGGAACGGTTGACTATGTTGGGAACCAACATTATGTTTTTAACATCGGCGGCAACAAGTATAGGTTGATTGTAGTTGTTAAGTTTGTGATGGGTTATGTTTTCATACGTTTCGTCGGCACCCATCAGGATTATGACAAAGTTGATGCTTCAATTATATAGGAGGGTATGACTATGAGGATAATCACAGAAGACCAGTATAGATTAGCTCGGAAAAGAGTGGAGGATCTGCTTCCTCTGGTTGATGACAGCACACCATTGGATGATCCCAAGGCCATTGAGCTGATGATGATGTCTGACATTGTCATTGATTATGAGAGTGAGCATTTCCCTATAGCGAAGCCAAGCGTCGCTGAGCTTATCGCTGACGGCCTTAAAGAGAATCATATTACCCAGAAGCAACTTGCGGAAGAGCTGGGAATCAGCACGACGCGCGTGAACGATTTCGTGTCGGGAAAATCAGAACCGAATCTGAAAACAGCCGGACACATCTGCCGTTTTCTGAAGATACGTCCCGCCGCGATGCTGATGCTCTGATCGGCATTAGGGTGTTCTGATGATTTTAAACAAAAAATTTGGAAATGTTATAACGTTATAATATATTTGCAACATAATTTGACATTATGGGTAGGTCGCAAGAGAATAACGTTACCGTTAAGGACATAGCCCGCGAGGCGGGTGTGTCTCCTGCCTTGGTGTCATTTGTCATGCGTAACGCCTCCAGCGGAAAAAGGAATTATAGGGTAAACCCGGACACTGCGTCTAGAGTCTTGGATGTAGCCAGGAGGTTGAATTATCATCCAAACACATCGGCCAGGGCGTTGAAGAGCGGAAAGTACAACACAATCGGTATGATACTTTCTGATATTGCTAATCCATTCTTTGCCGAGATTGCCAGAATGATTGAGGACGAGGCTTATAAGAATGGCTATTCTGTGTTATTCGGCAGTACGGATGAGGATTCCAAGAAGTTGGAGCAACTCGCGCATGTGTTTATTGACAAAGGGATAGATGGATGTATAGTTGTGCCGAGCGGCAGTTCCGCGCAATGTGTCAAACCTCTTCTTGACAAGCGAATACCGTTGGTCTTTTTTGACAGGGCGATCGATGGAATTGACGCACCTTCCGTCCTTCTTAATAATGTAATAGTTTCGCATTCGTTGACCCAGAAGTTGATTGAGAAGGGGTATCGATTCATCGAGATGGTTTCATATTCCATGGATTTGTCTAATATCCGTGGCCGGGAAGACGGGTACAAGGAGTGCATGCGTGAGGCGGGACTTGATTGCTTTGTGAATATTCATAGGGTGGAGCATCATGAGTCGTCGTCCACAATCGATGGTATTATGGCTGATGCCCGTAAGAGAGGGGTTGAAGCCTTTGTTTTCGCCACCAACGCTTTGGCAGTACAGGGAATGTCCGCGATTTTCAGAAACGGCTTTAATATCCCTCAGGACTTCGGAATTGCGACATTTGACAAGAATGACGCTTTTGACATCTACGCGACAGATCTTCTGTACGTGCGCCAGCCGTTGGAGTCTTTTGCCAAGGAACTTATCAGGATTCTGGTTGGAGAAATTCGTGGTGATCAAGAATTTGATGCCGCCGAACATATTGTGCTTGGTGCCGAGATAGTCAACAAGGGAGCAGGGAGATGAATTTTTTTTAATATGATGTTATAACGTTATAATTATGAATCGAATCACACGACTTATTATCACTCTGGTGATTGGGACTGTATTTATGTGGAATGCAAATGCCCAAAGCGGTGCTGTTCCGTTATGCTATAATCAGGATATTCAATGTGATCTTGGTGTGGGTCTATGGGGTATTCCCTTTCCCTATGACTACGATGGCGATGGTTTGAAGGACTTGGTTGTGTCTGCTCCTGACAGACCCTACAAAGGGTTGTATTTTTTCAGGAATGTTGGGGATCCTGAGCATCCAGTATTTGACAAGGCAAAGAAAATATCTCCGATCGGGAAGAATAATGTAAGTTATTCCGAGGTTGATGGCAAGGCTTTCGTCTTGTCTAAGGAATGCGAGTGGGTGGACTTTTTTGAAAACTTGTACGAGAATCCGTCAAAGATCTCCTATGAGGGCGAGCGTTTGGGAGAATCATTCAAAAAGTCCCGGAGCAATATGTGGAGCTATGTGGATTGGGACAATGATGGTGACAAAGACATCATCGTGGGCATTGACACATGGGATGACTATGGTTGGGACAATGCGTTCGACAGCGCAGGCAAATGGACGAATGGACCTCTGCACGGTTATGTCTATCTGCTTGAGAATGTGGATGGAAAATATGTCAATCGCGGCAAGATAAGTGCCGGAGGCAAGCCGATTGATGTGTATGGGGCGCCAGTACCATGTGTGGGTGATTTCGACGGTGACGGCGATCTGGACATCATCTGCGGAGAGTTTGTTGATGGCTTGACGTGGTTTGAGAACATAGGTACCAGAAAGGTTCCGGAATTTGCCAAGGGTGTGCGCCTTTCCAACAAGAACGGAGAGATCCGTTTGCATCTGCAGATGATAGTGCCGGTAGTGTCAGATTTCAATGGCGACGGGTTGCCGGATCTCATTGTCGGGGATGAGGACGGTCGCGTGGCATGGCTCAAGAACACAGGCAAGGTCAAGAATGGTGTACCTCAGTTTGAAGATCCGTACTATTTCCGTCAGAAAGCCGATCTGGTGAAATTCGGTGCTTTGGCCACCCCGTATTCGGTGGATTGGGACAACGATGGAAAAGATGACATCGTGGCCGGAAATTCCGCTGGTGAGATTGCTGTGATAAGGAATCTTTCCGGTGGCCCGGATCCGGTCTGGGCTGAGCCTGAACTGATTAAGGTAAAGGGCAAGCCTTTCAGAATCATGGCTGGAGAGAATGGCTCGATCCAGGGTCCCGCGGAAAGGAAATGGGGCTATACTGTCTTGGCGGTGGCTGACATGGATAACGATGGAAAGAAAGACATTGTCATCAATTCCATCACAGGAAAGATAGAGTGGTTGAGAAACAAGGGTAGTAAAGACGGCCTGAAGTTCTCCGAACCCAAACCGGTCTATGTGGATTGGTCCGGAGAGACTCCAAAACCAGAATGGAATTGGTGGAATCCGAAACCGGGAACGTTGGTGACACAATGGAGAACCTCTCCTGTAATCCTCGACTGGAATGGAGACGGACTTGAGGATTTGATCATTCTGGATCAGGAAGGATACCTGTGCTGCTATGAAAGGATCAAGACTTCCGGCAAAAAAGTTCGATTCAGGCCTGGACAAAGATTATTGTATGGCACAAACTGCTCTGTTTACAGTAATAAGACCGGAGTTGTGAATTCGGAGTCGGGACCTCTTCGTCTGAATGACGGCAAGGCCGGAGCTTCCGGAAGAAGAAAAATCTGTTTCGTGGATTGGGACGGAGATGGAAGGATGGATCTGATTGTTGATAGTCAGAGCGTGGCTTGGTTCCGCAATGTGAAGGACGAGGATGGAATCACCTGGTTTGAGTACAAAGGGAATCTGTGCGATGTCATCCTTGAGGGACACACGACATGTCCTACCCCTGTCGATTGGGACAAGGACGGCAAGAGCGATCTGCTTGTCGGCGCGGAGGACGGGCATTTTTACTATATTAAGAATAAGACATCCTGCAAATAGAAAACTATAAAAATATTATGGAAACAAAGAAAATCAGGGGCATCATTCCCCCTATGGTCACCCCGCTTAAGGGGAACAATGAACTTGACAATGAAGGCATTGTCAATCTAGTGGAACGTATGATAGAGGGAGGTGTGCACGGCCTGTTTCTTCTTGGAACCACCGGTGAGGCTCAGAGTCTTACTTATGAGTTGAGGCGTGAGTTTGTCAAGGAAGTGTGCGGAAAGGTAGCTGGTAGGATTCCGGTCCTTGTCGGCATAACCGACACCTCTTTCGACGAGAGTGTCCGTATGGCGGAATTTGCCAAAGGAAACGGTGCCGCCGGGGTGGTGGCTGCTGCCCCATACTATTCTCCACTGTCCCAGGTGGAACTCTATGAATATTTCATGGCTCTTGCTGATGCGTCACCTTTGCCACTTTACCTCTATAACATGCCTTCTCACGTCAAGGCGTTCCTGGAGGTCCAGACAGTGTTAAAATTAGCGCGACATCCTAACATCGTTGGATTGAAAGACAGTTCCGCGAACATGAATTACTTTCGTACGTTGTACCACCATCTCGGTGGGAGGGACGATTTCGCTTTGTATGTTGGGCCAGAGGAACTGACGGGAGAATGTATCCTGATGGGCGCTGACGGCGGCATTAACGGTGGAGCGAATCTGTTTCCGGAGATCTATGTGGAAATGTTCAATGCAGCCGAGGCCGGCGATTTGAAGAAAGTAAGGGAGTTGCAGGAGAGGATAATGGAGATAAGCACATCCCTTTACACTGTCGGCAAATACGGCTCAAGCTATCTGAAGGGCGTGAAGTGCGCACTGTCGCTGTTGGGAATATGCAATGGCTATCTTGCATGGCCATACCGTGAGTTTGAGCCGTCCGAGCGCGTGCTGATCCGCAAGGCGTTGATCAACCTTGGTTTCAATGATATCAAATAGCGTGGTTCGCCTGACGATATGGAACTGACAATATTAGATTATCTTGTTTTCTTCGTGTTCGTTGTCGGTGTTGTGCTTTTCGGTTGCAGCTTTTACCGTAAGAGCCGAGCAGGCGCCGCCGCTTTCACGAAGGCTGATGGAAATGTACCCACATGGGTTGTGGGCATGTCGATATTCGCGACTTTCGTCAGCTCCATCAGTTTCCTTGGCCTTCCTGGAGGATCTTACGCCGGTAATTGGAACCAGCTTGTGTTCAGCCTGACAATTCCTGTCGCGATGGTGCTTGCGGCCAAGATATTCATACCTCTGTACCGTGGCATCGGAAGTGTTTCTGCTTACCAGTTCATCGAGGACAAATACGGCTATTGGGCAAGGTGTTACGTTGCTGTGTGCTACCTGTTGACTCAGGTCTGTAGGGTGGGGTCCATCCTGCTGCTCCTTGCTATACCGATTAACACCATGTTCGGCTGGGACATCAGCACGGTGATCATCGTGACCGGTGTGCTTACGTTGGTATATTCGGTGGTAGGAGGAATGTCCGCCGTTGTCTGGACTGACGCTATTCAAGGTATAATCCTGATCTTGGGGGCATTGGCGTGCGCGTTGATCCTTACTTTCGACATGCCTGAGGGGCCGGGGCAGCTATTTAGGATCGCGGCAGCGGAAGGCAAGTTCAGTCTTGGGAGTCTGGGTATGACACTCAAGGAGCCTACTGTCTGGGTTGTGCTGATCTATGGTTTGTTCATGAACCTTCAGAACTACGGAATCGACCAGAATTATGTCCAGAGGTACATGACCGCCAAATCGACCAAGGAGGCCGTGAAGGGAACCATCTTCGGAGGACTTCTTTATATTCCTGTGTCATTGGTGTTTGTGTATATTGGGACGGCTCTTTATTCATACTATACATCGCAACCTGATCTCCTGCCGGAAGGCCTTTCAGGAGACAAGGTCTTTCCGTACTTCATTGTACATGGACTGCCGACAGGTCTTACCGGCCTCGTCATCGCCTCCTTGTTTTCTGCCGGGATGAGCACAGTCGCGACCAGCATAAATTCTTCCGCTACCATAGTTTTCACAGATTTCTATGAACGCATGTGGAAAGGAGGTTCGGTGGATCTAAGAAAACGACACATGGCGGTATTATACACAACATCTTTTGTGGTCGGTGTTATTGGAATTGTCATAGGCCTGGCAATGCAGAAGATCGATGGGGTTCTGGATGCATGGTGGAAATTGTCTTCCATATTCAGCGGGGGAATGTTAGGCCTGTTCCTTTTGGCCCTTGTCTGCAGGAAGCCGGCTCGTTCTGCATCTATTGCCGCTGTGGTCTGCGGACTTCTTGTGATCACCTACATGAGTCTTCCTGTGTTCGGAAGCGAGATTCATTCCTATCTGACAATAGTGTTCGGCACCACGGTGATTTTTGTCGTTGGATTCGTAATGTCTCTTTTGGTTAATAGAATTAATAATCGTAAAGCTAATAGTTAATAATGGTAATCAATCATCCTAAAATCGGTATCCGTCCTATTATTGACGGCCGTCGCGGAGGTATCCGCGAATCATTGGAAGCCATGACCATGGGTATGGCGGAAAGTGTCAAGTCTCTTTATGAGTCTTACCTGCATTATGTAGACGGGACCCCTGTGGAGTGTGTCATCGCTGACACGACAATAGGCGGTGTGGCAGAAGCCGCCGCCGCTGCGGACAAGTTCCGGGACAACAACGTTGGCGCTGTCATCTCCGTGACCCCTTGCTGGTGCTATGGTGCGGAGACCATCGACATGGATCCTCTTATGCCGAAGGCCATCTGGGGATTCAACAAGACAGAGCGTCCTGGAGCTGTCTATCTCGCCGCTGCATTAGCCGGACACAATCAGAAGGGACTTCCTGCATTCGGCATTTATGGTCGTGATGTTCAGGACAAGGAGGACAACTCAATTACGGGTGACGTCCGTGAGAAATTACTGCTTTGGGGCAAAGCGGCCGTTGCCATGATGCAGATGAGGGGCAAATCCTATCTATCCATCGGCTCTGTGTCTATGGGAATAGCCGGATCAATCCCTGTACCAGATTTCTTCCAGGATTATCTTGGAATGAGGAATGAATATGTGGACTGCTCCGAGATTGAGCGCAGGGTGCGTCTTGGAATCTACGAGAAGGAAGAGTTTGACCGCGCGATGAAGTGGGTCAATGAATATTGCAAGCCATGCGAAGGCTCTGACCATAACCGCGAGGATCTCCGCTACGACAGGACTCACTTGGACGAGGTCTGGGAATATGTTGTCAAGATGACAATAATATTCCGTGACCTGATGAGGGGCAATGACAAGCTGGCGGAAATGGGCTTCCAGGAAGAAGCTGGGGGGCATAACGCCATTGCGGGAGGTTTCCAAGGCCAGAGGCAATGGACGGATTTCATGCCTGACGGAGATTTCTCGGAGACAATCCTGAACACGTCCTTCGATTGGAACGGAATCAGACAGCCGTATGTCTTCGCAACTGAGAATGATACACTTAATGGTGTGACGATGTTGTTCCTCAATCTGCTTACCAACAGGGCTCAGATGTTCTCAGATGTCAGAACTTATTGGTCTCCGGAAGCTGTCAAGCGCGTGACAGGTTACGAGTTGACCGGACATGCCGGCAATGGCTTCATACATCTGATTAATTCCGGCTCCACGACTCTTGACGCGACCGGAAGGATGGAAGATGCTGAAGGCGCTCCTGTGATGAAGCCGTTCTGGGAGATTACTGAAAAGGATGTGGAATCCTGCCTGAAGAACACTTCGTGGATGCCTGCCGACAGGCAATATTTCCGTGGAGGTGGTATGTCCAGCCATTTCCTCACTAGAGGAGAAATGCCGATGACAATGTGCCGCATCAATCTGATTAAGGGATTGGGACCTGTTCTCCAGATCGCCGAGGGATGGGCCGTCAATGTGCCTGATCATGTCTTCAAGGCCATAGATGAAAGGACCGATCCGACTTGGCCGACCACTTTCTTCGCTCCGCGTGTAAATGGTGTTTCAGGAAAGTTCAAGGATGTATATTCAGTGATGAGACATTGGGGAGCGAATCATGGTGCCATCAGTTACGGTCATGTAGGTGCCGAGATGATCACTCTGGCTTCGATGCTAAGGATTCCGGTCTGTATGCATAACGTTCCTGAAGAGAAGATATTCAGACCTAGCGCTTGGGATGCGTTTGGTATGGATAATGAGGGCGCGGATTTCAGGGCATGTCAGAATTTCGGCCCGGTGTACAGATAGTACACTTTGTCGTCACTTTGTGCTATAACGATATAATTAAATAATTCTATGAAACTACAATTGTTAACCCTGACGATATGCACCGTATTGTCCGGTGCGGTGAAGTTGAACGCTTCAGACAACATGGCCACTGACGCGCCTTATAACATTGACGAGACGAAACTTGTGACAGTGACCGGAACAGTTAAAGATGAGGCTGGAATTCCGCTCGTCGGTGCCTATGTCGTGGAGGTAAACACTTCCAACGGTGTCACGACTGACCCGAACGGAAAATTCACAATCTCCGTGTCCAAGGATTCGAAGATCGAGATCTCGTTCATGAGCTACATTTCAGAGACGTTTCTGATCAAGAATGAGACGAGTCTGAATGTGGTGCTTAAAGAAGACCTCAGGCTGCTGGACGAGGTCGTGGTAGTGGGTTATGGATCACAATCCAGAAAATCTTTGACATCCAGTATCTCGACCGTAAAATCGGATGTGATTGAAGGGAAGCCTGTGACTAATGTTGGAGAGGCCTTGAAAGGTAGGGTGGCAGGTCTTTACGCCGCGTCGAACAACTCCATTCCGGGACGGGCGCCGCGTTATCTTATCAGAGGCGGATCATCGGTTAATCTGAGCAATGATCCTATCGTCATTGTGGATGGCGTGAACAGAAGCATGAGTGATCTTGATGCCAATGACATCGAGTCCATCGAAGTTCTCAAGGATGCCGCTTCGGCCAGTATCTATGGAGCGCGTGCGTCCAATGGTGTGATTCTGGTGACAACAAAGAAGGGCGTTCCTTCAAAGGGCCCTCAGATCACGTTTGACGCCACGGTCGGTTTTGAGAACGCAGTCAGCAAATGGAATCTAATGAACGGAACTGAGTTCCTGACCTTCCTTCGTCCGCAGCTTGTGGACGCTTACGAAGGACAGGCAATCCTAAACGGCGCCAGTGCCGCTGGGACCGGAAACTTGTCCGACAAGGCCAATTATTCTCCGAAGTATCTTGCCGACGGGGAAAGCGTTCCGGAAGGATGGCTTTCCATGCCTGATCCGATAGATCCAAGCAAGACATTGATTTATCAGGAATATGACAGCCAGGCTAGATGGTTTAAGACCTCACCTTGGCAGAAATACTATGTTGGTGTGAACGGTGGCAACGATAAGATCAAATACACCGCTTCCGCAAGTTACCTTAGTGACGGAGGAGTTGTCAGGATGACCGGCTACGATCATTTGTCTATGCATGCGAACACGACTTTCAAGGTCACTGATGATATCGAGGCTTCAACCTCGTTCGACTATGCGAGGATAAACTACGATCAGATGTACGCTTCAAATTGGAATGTGCTTGGACGCGGCCTTCTCATGGGGCCGACAAGAAAACAATATACGGAAGGCGGAAAGATCTCGAATGGTAGTGGGTGGTTCCAAGATCCTGATTATTGGGAGAAAGCGTACGACTTTGAGAATATCAAGAACAACTTCGCCGGCACTTTCAACCTCAAGTGGAATATCCTTGACGGCCTTTCATTGTTCGCGCAGTATGGTGTCTATAACACGAACACATTCTACAGCATGTACCAAAAGGTGAAAGTGGATGGAGAATTGAATTATAGAGGGAAGAACGACGGAACTCAGGAAAAACGTTGGGCCAAGATCAGGGACACCTTCACAGCTTATCTGAATTACGCAAAGGTTTTTGGAAACCATGACATCAATGTGATGGCAGGATATGATTATTCCAAGTGGCGTGATTGGTATCTCTATGCCAAATCAACGGGCTCTGTCTCTGACAAGGTTCCGATCCTGTCTTCAGGGACAGTGTTCACGGCAAGCAACACTGATACCCAGGAAGCGTTGGTGTCATATTACGCAAGAGCCAACTATAGTTTCAAGGACAAGTATCTTCTGGGCCTTACCGTCAGGGCGGATGGATCGTCAAAGTTCGCAGAAGGACATAAATGGGGCTATTTCCCGGCTGCCTCTGTCGGCTGGATCGTGTCGGATGAATCATTCTGGGACAAATGTAGGAATACTTCCAATTTCTTGAAACTCAGAGCTTCCTATGGATTGACGGGAAACAATGGAATCGGATTGTACGATGCCTATGGAGCATATTCCACATCAAGTCTGTACGACGGTTCGTCCGTGACCGTCGCGTCATCAATGCAGAATAAGGACCTGACTTGGGAGCGTACTTCTCAGCTGGATTTGGGCTTTGATGTCAACTTCCTGAATGACAGGATCAGAGTGACGGCTGACTACTATAACAAACGTACAAGGGACATGTTGTTCAATGTCACTCTTCCTGACACAGGTTCCTTTGACTCCGTGATGGCCAACGTTGGCAGTGCACGCTTCTATGGTTTTGAGCTTGCCCTTCACACTGTAAACATTGAAAGGAAGGATTTCTACTGGGGAACCGACATCACATGGTCTTTCAACAAGAACAAGGTGCTTTCTTTGGATGATTCCTACAAGTACAAGAATCTGGACGGGAAGGACGCTTGGAGAATAGGAGGGTACACGATGACTCAAACTGGAGAAAAATTCGGAGGAATCGCTGTGGGAGAGCCTCTTGGCCGAATCTATGGCTATGTCATTGACCATATCATTACAAGTCAGGAAGATGCGGACAACGCTTACTATGACGCTTTGTCCAAGGGGTACAGAAGAGAGGATGGCAAGAGAGTGCCCGGACGTAAGGCGGTCGGTGATTATGAATGGGTCAACAGGCCAGGTTCCGCCCTTACCGCAACAGGTGAGGAGATGATCAATGCCGAGGACATGTTTGAGCTGGGCAATGTGCTTCCGAAACACACAGGAGGCATCAATAACACAATTAAATACAAAAGGTTGACTTTCAATCTCTATTGCGATTTCGCCCTGGGACACTCCATCGTGAACTACATGAAATCCAGAGTATTCATGAACACTTATGGAACTTGTAACGGCAATATTCTCCGTGATGTCAAAGACTGCTGGGAGCCGGGAAAGAGCGATTACAAATATGCCCGTTTCCTGCCTAACGATTGTGACTACGGCAACTCGAATTTTCAGAGAATCTCCGATTTCTGCGTGGAGAAGGGTGATTATCTGTGCATCAGGGACGTGTCCATAAGCTACGATCTTCCTGAGAAATGGATAAGGGGTCTGAAACTCCAGAAACTCACCGTTGGTGTCAGTGGCAACACTCTAGCTTATGTTGACAATGTCACTGGAACGATCAGTCCTGAGATTGGTATCGGCGCGTCATCTTCCGGATCATGGTTCTCTGCTGTGAACACGAGTGACAACGTTAACGCCAACATCGCTCCTGCCGCCAGGAAGATTCTGTTCAATGTGAAACTTACTTTTTAATCACATAATCAATAGACTTTATGAAAAAGATTATACAGAAATTATTCATTCTTGCCGCCGCTCTTTTCACCGTCTCATGTAATGGGGATTTGAATATCTCGCAAGACAATAAATTGAGCGCCAGCAATATGTGGAAAGATGCCAACGATGTGACCACTTCCACGAAAGGTATCTATTATCTGCTGAGGAAAAATTTCCAGAACAGGTACACCAGTGTCTTCTATTGGGCCGAGGCAAGAGTTGGAAATTACATGTGGAGTACTCCGCAGATGACCGACATCTCGACAAAGGACTGTACTGACGTGCTTTACAACACGATGACATCAGAGACATCGGTTTGCTCATGGAATCTGCTCTATACTGTCATCGATCAGGCGAATGCGGTTCTTAAATATGCGCCAGACATCACTATGACGGAGTCGGAGGCCGGTTTCGCTTACGGTCAAGCCTACTTCGCCCGTGCATTTTGCTATTTTTGGGCAGCCAGAATCTGGGGAGACGTTCCGCTTGTGCTCGTGCCGATCGAGTCTCCTTCGCAACCGGAGACTTATCCTGTCAGAACAGAGAAGGAAAAGGTCTATGCGCAGGTGGAAAGTGACTTGGAAAATGCAGGGCAGTACGCAAAGTACTTGGGTAAGAATAAGTATTATGCTACAACTGACGCACTTAATGTGTTAAAGGCTGAATACTCCTTGTGGATGTACACAACCCAGAACGGGGGTGATGGCTACCTCTCCAAGGCTCAGGAAGCATTGGGGGCATTGAATATCTCCGGCTCAAGGTTGCTGTCTGACTATGCATCTATCTTCAGCCGTACCAATAAAGTGAACAATGAGGTAATCTTCGCTTTGAACAATGATCAGGCGGACGGCAACACAGGGTCATCATATTTCGCAAACATGTACCCATACTACACAGACGTGGACTCTAAATACTGGTCAAATCCGGTTCCGATCTCGGGACAGTTCCTGGATCTCTCTCCAAGTTTCCAGAACGTTCTGCAAAAAAGTAAGGACGAGAACAATGACAGCCGTGTCGATTGTATCTACGGTCATGGAAACTACGGTGTCGGAGGTAAGAACATCACATGGGTCAACAAGTTCCTTCCTGCCATGACTCCTGGTAGCAATACCTACATCTTTGATGTGGATCTGCTATACTACAGATACGCACTTGCGGTTATGCTTGACGCTGAACTCAAGTACTATCAAGATGATTATTCCGGAGCTCTGAAGTCCCTTAACATAGTGGCCAAGAGAGCATATGGAGTGGAGGATTTCTATAAGGAAACCTCCAAGTCCGCAGTTTTGGACGCACTTGTTCATGAATATTCCATCGAGTTTGTCGAGGAAGGAGTCATTTGGTGGGCTTTGATCCGTTTAGGAAAGATAGAGGAATGCAATCCGACTATCGCCGAATACGGAAAGAAGAATAAGAATATCCTGTTGCTTCCTGTCTCGCAGGCTGCCCTCAACAGGAACAGTAATCTTACCCAGACTGTAGGATGGGGCGCTACGGATTAATTTTGGTTTTGTTTCTCTCCGCTTCCGTCATTCCTTTAGGTATGAAGGAAGCGGCAGGGAAAAATATCAGTGCGTAAGCGTCCAAACATATAAGACTATGTTGGGTTTAGAAATTAATGAAACGCTGAAAGACAATCCGTATTTCAAAAAGGCGATGGAATATGCTCGCATGACGGATCTGTCCGAACTGCCTCTTGGGAAGCATGTGTTGGATTCCAAGAACCTGTGGCTGACAATCATAGAAATGCCTTTGAAGGCGCGTGAGGAAGTCCGGCTTGAGGCTCATGACGAATATATTGACATTCAGATTCCATTGTCTCAAGACGAGGAGTTCGGTGTCAAGGACCGCTCAAAATGTGTCAGTCCATCCGGGACTTTCGATAAGAAAGCGGACATTATATTCTTTGAAGACACGCCTGATCGGTATATCACTGTCAAGGCTTTTGAACCGATAGTGTTTACCCCGGAGATGTCACATGCTCCGCTCATTGGTGAAGGGCTATTGAGAAAAGCTGTCTTCAAAGTCAAGGTTTTACAGGGTAAATAATTTATTTTCAAATCTATGAGTGAATATGTAATAGGGCTTGACTATGGCTCCGACTCTGCGAGGGCTCTTGTCGTGGATGTCGTGACGGGAAAGTGTCTTGCTTCAAGCGTGAAGGAATATCCTCGTTGGAAAAAAGGATTGTATTGCAATCCGAAGGTTAACATGTGGCGTCAGCATCCAAAGGATTACCTTGAGGTTCTGGAATATATTGTGACCGATGCGTTGTCGAAGTGTGAGGCGGAAGTTGCTCCGAATGTCGTCGGAATGGCGTTTGACACGACGGGATCGACACCTGCTTTGGTGGCTGAGAACGGACAGCCATTGGCAATGCTACCTGAGTATTCAGAGAATCCGAACGCGATGTTTGTTCTTTGGAAGGATCACACCGCCATGGAAGAGGCGAGAGAAATCAATGAGGCGTGTAGGAATTCGGCTGTCGATTATGCGAAATACGAAGGAGGGACATATTCCCCGGAGTGGCTATGGGCCAAAGCATTACATTGCGTGAGAAGTTCTCCTGAGCTGATGCGTGATGCTTATTCTGTCGTAGAGTGCTGTGAGTGGCTGCCTGCTGTTTTGACAGGTGTACAACATTCCGGTGCGATTGTCCGAAGCCGTTGCGCCTATGGTCACAAACTGATGTGGAATGAGGAATGGGGCGGTCTTCCTCCGGAGAATTTTTTCAGCAGACTCGACCCAAGGCTTTCTGATCTTCGCAGGAATATGCCGGATGAAGCTTCAACGGCAGACCAACCCGTCGGGACACTATGTCTGGAGTGGGCTGAACGGCTCGGACTTTCCACCGATGTTGTCATCGCGGGAGGTGCGATCGATTGTCATGTGGGGGCTGTCGGTGCCGGTATCAAGGAACAAACTCTGATTCGTGTCATCGGAACGAGTACCTGTGATGTTCTGGTAGCATCCGAGGATGAAATAGGCGACAAATGTATTAAAGGGATATGCGGTCAGGTCAACGGAAGTGTCATTCCTGGGATGGTCGGGCTAGAGGCTGGGCAGAGCGCGTTCGGTGATGTGTACGCGATGTTCAGGCGCATTCTTGAATGGCCTCTGCGTAACTGTTCCGGCCTGGGCGAGGAAGCTTGCGCGGCTGCTTGTGAGAAGATAATCCCTCTGCTGACATCCGAGGCCGAAAGGATTGGTGTTTCAGAGGATGACATGTTGGCGACAGATTGGATGAATGGACGAAGGTCTCCTGATTCTGATCCATCGCAGAAAGGCACAATCACCGGATTCACTCTTGGCACGACCGCTCCAGAGATATTTCGTTCTCTTGTAGAGGCCACAGCGTTCGGAACCAGGGCGATCATCGACCGTTTCACTGAAGAGGGAATCCGCATAGATTCCGTCATCGGTGTCGGAGGCATCGCGCTGAAAAGCCCGTTTGTCATGCAGGTGATGTCTGATGTGATTGGACGTCCGATAAAGGTATGCAAATCCGATCAGGTCTGTGCTCTGGGGGCAGCCATGTTCGCTGCCACCGCCGCCGGACGGTATAGGAAGGTAGAAGATGCGATTGCCGCGATGAACAGTGGATTCTCAAAGGAATATATTCCAGATGAGAATAAAGCCAGGGTCTATCATTCAAGATATTACAGGTATCTGTCTTTTGCTTGATGAGTCCGCATTTTTGAATGTTTGTCAGGGTTCCGGTGATTTCGGAATCCTTGTTTTTATGGCCATCTCACAACGTGCTCAATCGAAGAAAAGAGGGTAATGTTTGCCGTTGTTGGTAAGATATAGGTGCCAGAAAGGATTGACTGTGGCGGAGCCGGATGAACTGGACGTGAGGTGTTCGATGCCGTCACGGTGTCTCCTCAGACGAGATCCGGCACTTTACCCTGAGCGCACAGCCTCCGCACAGACCAGATCCTACTATGATTACGATTGCAGGACTTTGGTCCTCAAGGAGTTCAAGGCTCACAGAAACTACGACACCTGGTTCGCCGGCGGCTCCGAGTTCTTTGTGAAGTGTGGAGCGTTGAACGGATCCTCTGCCAAGACCGTAAACCCCACTCTTTTCCGGGACTACATTAATGGCTTCGAGGTTGAGCTTCCTTTCCGCCGCGAGGCTTCAGCAGAGACAGGAGGCTCTCAAAACCTTGGCGGAAACTTATTCTGAAGTTTGCTTTGTCAAGTGATGGCCCGGAACCGGGAATTTCACCAACGTATTCTGGATTTCGCAACGGATTTTCGGTGTTGGCGGATTGGGATGGGGGATTGCCACTTATTTTTCGTCGTGTGGAGGGTGTCCGATAAATTTGTCAAAAAACGAAACGGACATGACAAAACAAAAAGGACGGTTGCTGGCGATCGACACGGGATCGACATCGACGAAGATCGGGTATTTCGTGGACGGAAAACTGGCGTTCGAAGAAAATGTGCGGCATCGGGCGGAGGACTTGGCGGAGTTCTCGGACGTGATGGAGCAGGACACCTTGCGGCGTGATGATTTAAGAATATTCATGCGCGGAAAGGGTATCCATGCGCAGGACATCGACATCATCATGGCTCGCGGCGGGCTTTTCTACCCGGTGGTAACGGGAATATATTCAGTGAACGAGGACATGCGGAAGGTGCTGCGGAGCTGCAAGTACGGGCGGCACGCCTGCAATCTGAGCGCGATCATCGCTGACGATCTGGCCAAAGAGGTGACTCGGAAGAACATCGAAAGAGGAGTCAGCATGCCTTTCGGGACTTGCCGGGCGTACATCGCCGACCCGCCGATGGCTGATGAGATGCTGCCGGAGTGCCGCGTTGGAGGATTGCCGGAATTTCAGCGCAGACCGTTCTTCCATGCGCTCAACTCCAGGGCAGTCGTCAGGCGCTATCTGAGAGATCGCGGGCATATTCAGAATGACATTACCGCAATTGTCGCCCACATCGGTGGCGGGATCACGGTCACTCTTCACCGCAACGGGAAGGTGATAGATTCCAACAACGGAGTCGGAGGAGACGGGCCGTTCACTCCGGAGAGAGTAGGCTCATGCCCTGGTTTCCAATTGGTTGACCTTTGCTTCAGTAGTGAATATTCAAAAGCCGAGATCAAGAAGAAGCTTATGGGGCATGGTGGTGCCGTGGCGTTCTTCGGGACGAATGATCTCAAGGAGATTGTCCGCAGGGGAGAGGAAGGAGACATCAGGGCCAAGGTCTGGATGGAGGCCTTTGTCCTAAACATCGCCAAGTACATCGCTTCGGAGGCGGCTGATGTCTGCGGGAAAGTGGATGTGATTCTGCTGACCGGAGGGGGAGCCTACGGGCAGGACATCGTGGACGGGATCCGAAGCAGGGTGGAGTTCATCGCCCCGGTTGAGGTCTATCCCGGAGAGTTCGAGCTGCAAAGCCTTGCCGAGCACGGCTACGACATTCTCTCCGGCAACGCCACCATCCTTTCCTACGACAAGGACGCTCCGGAACCGGATCCGTTTGTTTGAAAGTCTTTGTGCGCATAACCTTGCCGCTCACGCACCGGCCCTGTCTAAAGAACCTTCTGTGCGTGAAAGAACCAGCCTTACGCACAGAAGGTGGTTTACGGATAAGTGGTGCGTGGATAAATCTGATTTACGCACGAGTGCCGGGTATGTTCAAAGTCCAGTGCGCAGATGAGCATGATTTACGCACGAAAGCTTAAAAAATCAGTTTCTGTCCCCTGTAGAAGTCCAGCAACTTGGCCGAGAACAGGAACTCGTAGCGGGCGCGGGCCAGATTGGATTCTGATTCCAGGAAACTGTCCCGAGCCTCGTTGAACTCAGTGATGTTGGCCTTGCCGTTCTCGTACTTCGCAAGCACAAGCTCGTACGACTCCTTCGCGCTGGCGTCAGCGTCCAGACTTGACCGGAATTTCTCCTGAGCCGCCACAGCGTTGTAATACGCCTGTTGGATCTCCTTGTAGAGGCTTTTCTTGCTGTTTTCCAACTGCAACATCTGGTTCGTCCTCGAAAGCTCGGCGGAACGGATCTGGTTCCTGGTCTGGAATCCGGAGAAAATCGGAATGCTCAGGCTAAGACCAAGATATTGGCTGAAATTGTTCTTGATCTGGTCTGCGAACGGATCGCTGGAATGGCTGCTCATCGTGTAGTAATTGGTTCCCAGACCACCGCTGGCCATAAGAGATGGCAGACGGGTCCCCTTTGCGTTCCTGATGGAATATTCTGTGGCATCCAGCCTGAACCGCTCCGCCTGGATTGACGGCTTGCAGGCCACTGCCTGCGCATAGATGTCCTCCGGATTGCTCAGAAGCAGCCCGTCAACCGAAACAGAAGGGCGGATGATAGAGAATCCTTCAGGATTCGGTAACTCCAACAACTGGCTCAGATCCAACAGCGACAATCGTAAACTGTTGGCGGCCTGAGTCTCAGACAGTCGGCTCTGTCCCAGCGCCGCTTTCTGCTGAGCCACCTGAACCTTGCTGGCCTTGCCGCTCAGCTCCATCGCCGAGAGTCTCTCGACCTGAAGCGAATCGATGCTGACCTGATTTCTGGCCACATCCAGAAGCTCCATATTGTAGAGAATCTGCACATAAGCCTGCGCCACGGCGACACTGACATCTTCGCGAGCCTTCTGAAAATCAGCCGTCACGGCCTTGAGGTTCAGTTCGTCATGTTTAATCGAGTTGTTGATCCTGAGTCCTTGGAACACTGGCACTGAAGCTCCGAGGCTGACTCCCGTACTGGTAGTGTTGGTGTTTGAATAGGTGTTGTCAGCAGTCAATCCTCGTCCGAACGAGAAGTTCTCGCTTGCGCTTGCGCTCACACCCGGCAACCTGCTGTTCCTGGATGTGTTCAATTGAATTTCCTGCTGCTTGACCTGAATCTCCTGCTGTTTGAGGGAAATGTTGTTCTCAAGAGCGTGCGCGATGCAGTCCTGAAGCGTCCACAGCCTGCCATCCTGCGCGGAAAGCCCCACCGTCAGCAGACCAAAAATAATCAATGAACATATTCTTTTCATAGCGCTATTTCTTGTCTGTGAATATCTGATTACCACGGACTTTCTGATCCTTGTCCAGTCCGCTCTTCACCTCTATCTTGACCCCGTCGCTCAGCCCTGTGGTGACAGGCTGGCGTTTATACTGTCCGTCACCCTCGGCAAGATAGACGAACGTGGAATCCTTCTCAAATGAGATTGCCGCCTCAGGCACTGCCAAAACTGAGTCGGCGTGCTCCAAAGTGATCTCGGCGTTCGCGCTGTAGCCTGAACGGATCTTCACGCTGTCCAACTGGCTTACCCTGGCCTTGATCTCGAACTGGTTAGCACCGTTGTTCTGCACGGCCTTCGGGGAAATATATTCAAGGACAGCGTCCATTTCCACGCCCTGCACCGCTCCGATGGTGATTCTCATCCTCGTGCCTTCATCGACCTTGCCGACCTCTGTCTCATCCAGATTGCCCTTGAATATGAGGTCGTTCATATCGGCCACCGTGGCTATGGTTGTTCCGTCGTTGAATGTGTTGCTCTGGATCACCGAGTTACCGACTTTGACCGGAACATCGAGGATCAACCCTGTGATTGTCGAGCGGATCAGCGTCGAGCTGG
This sequence comes from uncultured Alistipes sp., assembly GCA_900544195.1. GTDB lineage: Bacteria > Bacteroidota > Bacteroidia > Bacteroidales > UBA932 > Cryptobacteroides. The sequence goes on from UQUJ01000012.1 coordinate 48,207, forward strand.
CCGTGGCGTTGCGCTTTGACACTCCGTCCCTGACAACCTCCAGAGCCTCCTCAGCTGCTTCTTTTTCCTCCTTTGCCTGATCCAGGGCCTGACGCACTTGGTCATATTCCTCAGCACTCACCAACTGCTTGTCGTAGAGAGCCTTTTCACGTCCGAAGTTGGTCTGTGCCTGCTCAAGGTTCAATTCGGCGATGCGCAAACGGCTCTGCGCCGAACTCAGCGAACCCATCTCAGGAATGACCTTGACCTTGGCGATCACCTCGCCTTCCTTCACCTGGTCACCAGCCTCCTTGTAGATCTCGGATATGATGCCGCTGATCTGCGGCTTGATGTTCACCTCGTCACGCGGCTCAATGGTGCCGGTGATGAGGGTGGTCTTCTTGATGTCGGCGATCTCGGCGGAAAGCTCCTCGTAGCGGATCTCCTGCGGACGTGACTTTTTCCAAAGGAAGTAGAATGTGCCAGCGAACACCACGATGATGGCGGCGAACAGAATGTACTTGAAATACTTTTTCATATTGCTTGACTTTTTATTTCCGAATATTGATTCTTGACTATCTATCTTTGAATATGTTTGCTCATCCTTAATATGTCTTGTTCCCGAAGCGGCTTATTCATCCCTCATAGCGTCCACCGGTTTGATGCTCATAGCCCTGGCCGCCGGGGCGAGTCCGGCCACGACTCCGAGAACAGTCAACCCGAGAAGAGTTCCGACAGCTGTCCAGAAACTGATCTGGAACGGAGCCTGAAGGATGCCGTCTGTCGTGAAGGCCAGCTCCAACCCTTGCAGGATCAGCACCGAGAACAGCAGGCCCAACATTCCGGCCACGGCTGTCAGCAGGATGCTTTCCCAGATGATCTGCGATAGAATCATCTTCGGAGTCGCTCCAATGGCTCGGCGGATTCCGATTTCCGTGGTACGTTCCCGGACCGTCACCATCATAATGTTCGAGACGCCGATCACACCGGCCAGCAACGTCCCGATTCCAATTAGCCAGATCAGGAAGTTCACGCCTTTGAACAGACTGTCTATCATCATGAAAAACATTTCGGTGTTGAGGACGGTGACTGCCTGTTCATCTGTCGGGTCTATGTAGTGGTTGCTTGCGATGGCTTTTCTGATCTTCGGGATGATGTCGCTCATCACGATCCCTTCTTTAGCCGTGACCGCCATCACCTGTACTTTGTCACCCATATTGTAAACGGCCTGCACTACGGAAATCGGAATCACAATGGCCTCGGTCTGCCTGCCTCCGAAGCTGATGACACTGTGTTCGTTGTAGTCAACTCCGATGACCTGGTAATATGCCGGGCCGATCTTGATTCTGGTTCCGCACGGGTCCACCCCCTTGGGATAGAGGTTTTCGTAAACCTGCTTTCCTATCACGCAGACCTTGCGTTTCTGCGCCACGTCCATCTCGTTGATGTAGCGTCCGTAAACTATCGTCGGTGTCTCTATTCTAGCGAAGTCGGCCTTCAACCCCTTGACGTTGCACCTTGATGACTTGTCCTCGTAGGTTGCCTCGCCTCTGGACCAACTGAAGCATTGAGGCGACACGATGTCCGCTTCAGGAACCTTTTCCTTGAGAATCTCCACGTCCTTGATGTTCATCTCCCAGTAACGTCCCTTGTTGAAGCCTTTGTATGGCTTGGACGTGTTCTGGGACCAGATCATCGCCGAGTTGGACGCAAATCCTCCCATCTGCTGGTTCAGCATCACCTTGAACCCGTCGCCGCCGCCCAGCAGGAACAGCAGCATGAATATTCCCCAGAACACCCCGAACCCGGTCAGCAGGCTCCGTCCCTTGTTGCGGGTCAGCGTGTCAAGGATTTCCTTGAATCGGTCTATATCGAAAAATTTCATTTCATGAAATTTAATAATTACCTTCCACCCCTCAGTCACTTCGTGACAGCTCCCGGTGGGAGCGCCACCCTCCACCGCCTCCCTCGCCGGGAGGCCCTGTCGGCACTCCGTGTCTCCGAGTCTTTTGTTATCTGGGTTGAAAAAGTTCATTTGAATGTTCAATTAAGTGAGGTGTAAATAATAACCTGCATCATTTCAAAATAATAAGTTAATATTCAAAGGATTCCTTGTTATCCGTTTTATCAATTGATGCAACTTGTTTTTTCAATATTCATCATTCGCTGCGGAGGGCTTCGATCGGGCGGACCTTGGCGGCTTTGCGGGCGGGGGCGAGGCCGGCGATGGTGCCGGCGATGACCAGCAGGATTGTGGCTCCGAAGCAGACGTTCAGGCCGACCGTAGGATCTTTAAAGACCGTCTGCTGGAAAAGCCCGAAGTCCATCACCATATTTCCGGAAATATGATCGAGCCACTCGTTGGCCAGAACTCCGAGCACCATTCCGACGTAGCCGAAGAACGCGGTGATGATGATGCTTTCGGAAATGATCAGTTTCAGGATGGCCCATGGGCTCGCGCCGATCGCCTTGCGGATTCCGAATTCGTGCGTGCGCTCCTTGACAGAAATCAGCATGATGTTCGAGACACCCACGATCCCGCTCAGGAGGGTGAGGATTCCGATGATCCAGAGCGCTGTCCTGATCATTGACATTCCTTTGTTCATCTCCATGCTCATTGTCAGGAGATTCCATATTCCCACAGCCCTCTTGTCGTCCGGGGCGGCGTTGTGGTTGTTGTTCAGCGATGCGCGCAGCCGATCCTCGAACGCCCTGTTCTCCTCCTCGGAGTCCAGCCCGTGGAACGAGAAAGTATATTCATCAATCTCCTTGCCTCTGTTGTAGATTGTCCGGATGGTGCTGATCGGCGTGTAGAGGTTTGACCAACCGTTCTCGTTCGGCCTCAGGATGCCGATGACCTGGAACATAGAGGAGTTGACCTTGACATATTTCCCGATCAGGGCCTCAGCCGCGGCTGCCCTTTGAAGAGCCGTCAGCCCTTCCTCTTTCTCTCCGGTCACGCCCAAAAGCTCCCTCGCGTCGTTGCTGTCCATCACTATGACCCTTCTCCTCTCCTTGATGTCTATCTCGTTGATGAACCTGCCGTAGAGGAGGCTGAGCTTGTTCATTTCTGAATATTCAGGGCTGACTCCGCTGACCTGCTTGACGATATATTCCTTTCCGTAGCTTGTGGTGAGGCTCGCTTGGGTGAGTATTGTTCCGGCCTTTTCCACATTATCAGCGAAGTCCGGACCGAGGGTGATGTCTATGTCTTTGTCGTTCAAGTCGATCCTTCGGCCTTCCCGCATTCCGTTGTACGGCTTGGAAGTGTAGCCTCCCCAGACGTTCATCGTGTTGGTCATGTAGTCGCTGTTGTTGCTCTCAAGGGCGTGGATCAGGCCGTTGCCGGCCCCAAGCAGGAAGATGAGCATGAATATTCCCCAGGCCACGGCGAAGCCTGTGAGGGCGGTGCGGAGCTTGTTGCGCCGTATGTTGCTCCAGATTTCTTCAAACAGATCTCTCATGGCTTACTTCATTATAGTGCCCTCGCCGAACGGAGAGGCGTCGTGCCTGATGTTCTGCTCGATTTTGCCGATGATTCCGTCCTTGATGTGGATGATCCTGTTGGTGAAGTTTGCCACCCCGCTCTCGTGGGTCACGACGATGATGGTCATATTCTCCTTCTCGTTCAGTTCCCGCAGCAGGTTCATAATCTCCACGGAAGTCTTTGAGTCCAAGGCTCCTGTGGGTTCGTCGGCAAGGATGATCTCCGGCTTTGTGATCAGCGCGCGGGCGATCGCCACCCTCTGCTTCTGGCCTCCGGACATCTCGTTAGGATAGTGGTCAGCCCACTCTTTCAGCCCAAGTCTTTCCAGAAATTCCATCGCCATCCTGTGCCGCTTCTGCCTGCCGACGCCTTGATAGAAAAGCGGCAGCTCAACGTTCTCCGCCGCCGTCTTGAACCCTATCAGATTGTAGGACTGGAATATGAATCCGATCATCTTGTTCCTGTACTCGGCGGCTTTTGTTTCGGAGAGATTCCAGATCAGGTTGCCATTTATGCGATATTCACCAGAATCGTAGTTGTCCAATATTCCAAGAATATTCAGAAGCGTGGATTTGCCTGATCCCGACGCTCCCATGATGGAGACAAACTCTCCCTTTCCTATGGTAAGGTCAATGCCCTTCAGCACGTGCAGAGGCTGCGCACCCTGGTAGGTCTTGTTGACGTCTTTCAGTTCAATCAGCATTTGGTTGTTATCTTTTTTGCCCTATGGGCTGTTGTTTCTTTTTCATATACTTCTTGAAGATCGTCTTGTCTTCTTTACTGGTCTTCCGTCACTTCGACAAGCTCTGTGACCGGATATTTCTCACCTGCTTTGTGTATTAGTTTATTAATACACTGCAAAGATAGGTATGTTTTTCTATAAAGCAATAGTTTTTTGAAGGAATTTCACAAACGCTTAAATATAACGTTTTAGCGCCAGATTTATAACAAAATACACGCCAATTAATAGAAAATGTTTATCTTGTTGTTTGGATTTGCAAGCCCAAGACTGAGATAAACTTTTTTAGCACAATAATGAATATGAAAGGATTAGCGTTTAAGAGTGTGATGATGGCGACACTGCTGTCGCTGCCGATGATGTTATGTGGATGCAACGGGAACAACAAGGGTAAGCAGGAAACCCCGGTCGTGTATTTTACGAAGGACATCTCTCCAGAGGCTCTTGTGAAACTGTACGAGGCGTTGGGTGTTGAGGCGCAGGGGAAAGTCGCCGTAAAGATCTCCACAGGAGAGTCCGAGAAGTCCAATCATCTGAGGCCAGAGTTTATCGCACCGCTCGTGCATAAAGTCAACGGAACCATAGTTGAGTGCAACACGGCCTATGGCGGAAACCGCTGCAACACAGAGGATCACCTCAAGGCGATCGCTGAAAGAGGCTATGACAAGATCGCTCCGGTGGACATTATGGATTCGGAAGGCGAGATTAAGATTCCTGTGAAGGATGACAAATGGATCAAGTACGACATAGTCGGCTCTCACATCGCCAATTACGATTTTATGATCGACTTGTCGCACTTCAAAGGACACGCGATGGGTGGATTCGGTGGAGCCTTGAAGAACGCTTCCATCGGTGTGGCTTCCCGAAACGGCAAGGCGTACATCCACACGGCTGGCAAGGCTGAGGACTATCAGCTTCTGTGGCAGAACCTTCCTGAGAAGTGGGACGAAAGCCCGGAGGGCAACACTCCGTTCATCGAGTCGATGGCCGCCGCCGCCCAGGCCGTCAATGATTATTTCGCCGCCAAGAAAGGAATTGTGTACATCAATGTCCTTAATAATCTCTCAATTGACTGTGACTGCGACGGTGATCCTCACAAGCCGACAATAAAGGACATCGGAATGGCAGCTTCCCTCGATCCGGTCGCCCTTGACAAGTTCTGCCTCGATCAGGTGTTCAACCTTCCGAAAGACAAGGACAACGACACACAGGCCCTCCTCGACAGGATCAGCCAGCGTCACGGCACCCGCATCGTGTACCGTGCTGAGGAAATGGGTCTCGGCTCCACTGAATATGTCGTCAAGGACATTGACTGAGGATGAGGTGAGGACTTCTTGACTGAAAACCGTGGAGGCCAAGTGATTGACCCATAATGAAAAACGATACCCTCCTCTCACCATAACTAAGGGAGAGGAAGGTATGTTATTTCGTTGATTATGAATATTATATCCTCCACTCCTTCCCCTCGGTCGCCGGGCTTGCGGTTGCCGAGCTTGTCGAGGCATCAAGTATTCAAGTGGCCGGAAATAGAATGCGATTGTTTGAAATCCGTTATCGGGCGTGATTCCGGGAATCACATTGCCGAGACGATGTAGAAACAGGACGTGGAGAGGAAGTTGCGGAGGAACGGGATGTGGTCGAGGCCGAGGCGCAGACGGGTCGGACGGAGGTGGAACTTGGCCTTGTAGTGCGGGCTGATCAGCCACAACTTGCGCTCGACAATCTGGAAACCAGTATCCTTGCACAGACACTCGAACTTCTCCGGAGTCATCTTGGATCGCTTTATGCTCAGAAGCTCTTCAATCTTTGCGGGATCTTCCTTGAATATTCTCAGGTAGCCTCGGTAAAGGCTGGCCGGCAGGAGGTGCATGAACGGAACTTTGGAGCAGACACCGCTCCGACAGATCTGTTGGTGGCCTCCGAACGGCATCTGCCAGGCCGGGAAGCCAAAGAACACGATTCCGTCGGGTTTCAGGAACTTCTTTATGCCGGAGAAGAAGGCCGGTTTGTCATCCGGCTCGATGTGCTCGATCACATCGTGGATCAGCACGATGTCGAAACGGTCGTCCCGAGCGGGCATATTCAGAAAGTTTCCGCTGATGAACTCGCCCGGCATATTCCTTTTGGCGAAATATTCCTTGGCATTTTCTATCTTGTTGGCAGCCAGATCGATGCCCGTCACGCAGCATCCCGCTTCGGCGAACGGCAGAAGATTTCCGCCCTCGCCGCAGCCAATCTCCAGCACCCGTGTTCCGGCTCCGACGTTCTTGAATTTCCGGAGATAGTCAATGTAAAACTCCCTGGAAGTCTGCGCCAACTCCCTGAAATACCGTTCTCTGTCTGTGTGTCTCTTCTGCATTGAATATATATTAACAATCTCAAAATAGCAATTAACGAACCATTAAAATGAATTTTTATATAGGATTGCATCTATTTTACAATTAAGTAATCATTAAAAAATAACTTGAACAATTTGTAAATCTTTATGGTCTATATTTCTTTTCTCATCAGTCATGTGCCACCGGCACACTCCT